>JAFGXB010000234.1 GCA_016936875.1 Burkholderiaceae bacterium
AGTGCGGTGTTGCGGGTGCGTGTCTGCGGCAGGAAGGCTTCGTCACCCAGGGCGGAAAAATCAAACTGCAAAACCTGCAGCCCGGTTTCGATCTGCACGCGCCCAACGGTGTGGTGCGCAGTCAGCCGCAGGTTGTCGCCGGTGTTGATGAAGCGGGTGGCAGGCTGGCCTGCATCCAGCTCGGTGTGCTGGTAATCGGTGTGGGTGTACGACAGGCCCAGTTTGTCCGCCCACAGGACGTTGCGCAACGCGCCGCGCACGCTGGTCCGGGTGGCGCGCATGTCGATCTGCACTTGGGGATCGACGATGACGCCGTAGCGGTTGTCGTTGCGGCTGATTGCGGCGCCGAGATATCCCCAGCCCCCGGTCAACCCGGCGCCCAGGCTGCCCCCGTCGCCGCGCGCTGCCGAATTGCGCACCCGACCATCGACGATGGAGGGGCCTTGGGCGGCGCGCGGCGCGGCGTAGTCGCCGACCTCGCGGTGGTACGCGTCGGCATGCAGGCCGAGCTGACCGTTGCCGCCGTCAGCGGAAAAAGCGGCCGATCCTCCGCGAAACGCGCTGTCGCCTTGTATTTGCGCCACCCCGTTGAAGCCGCGCAGCGGCTCGCGCGGAATGTCATCGTTCACCAGGTTGACCACGCCGCCCGCAGCGCCGCCGCTGTAGGGCAGCGCCTGCGGGCCGCGCAGCAATTCCATGGACTGCGCCGCCAACGGATTCAGCGGGGCGTTGTGGTCGTAACTGGCGGCAGAGGCATCGAGCAGTGCGGAACCGTTGGACAGGATGTCCACCCGGTTGCCATCGAGGCCGCGCACGACGGGGCGGTCGGCGTTCGGGCCATACCAGGTGGAACTCAGTCCTGGCAAACCGGAAAGCGCCGCACCCAGCGTGTTGCTGCCGCCTTGCCGCAGAAAGAGTTGCGGGCCGGAGAGATCGACGGTGGGGGGCGCCCGGCACCCCCACCACCGGGGCGGCGTTGACCTCTACCGCGGGCAGCGGAGTCGGCTCCGCGGCGACCTGCGCGAAAGCGGGAAGAGGCAGTGCAAAAAGCAGCGCCAGGCGTAACGGGTGCAGGGAAAGCGGACGGAGTTGCGGCATGATCTGAGCGCGAATGGGAGGGAGGCGCGAGCGTCTTGCGCCGGGATATCGACTTAATAATATACGTTATAACGTAACTCTAATGAGGCAAAAGTCGGCTCGTGCGGGACTGAATCCTCAGTGCCGGGGCTCAGTCTGCCGTTTGCTGCCCTGAGCGGTGCAGCGCGCGCATCACATCGCTTTGGGTGATCATGCCCACCAGACGCGCCGCGTCGTCGATGACCGGAACGTGGTGGTGGCCGGTGCCCGCGAAGAGCGGAATCAGTTCGGACAGATGCCGCGTGGCAGACACCACGCGCACTTGCCGTGTCATGCGGGCGGCCACTGGCGTGGCGGATTCGCGCACCGCGCTCGGCGCTGCGTCGGGGTGGGTGCGCAGATCGGCCGCGGTGACGATGCCGACGACCTGCCGGTGCGCGTCAATCACCGGCAGCGCCTTGATCCCATACTCCTCCAGGCGGAGCTGGGCCTCCGCCACGCTCTCCTCGGGGCGGGCAAACTGCACGTCGCGCTGCATGATGTCGCTGCAGCGCACGCTATCCAGCCGTTGCTGGTAGGCCTGGGTCTGCGCGTCTTCGAGCAGGCCGCGCAGGGTAGTGCGGTCGATGTCGAGCACTTCGCCATAGCGGGCTACAGCGGCGTCGATGGCGCTGGAGAGCTCGTCCGCACTGGGCAGCGCCGCATCGGTTGCGGGTTGCGGCGCGGGATGCGGCCTGCGCGTGGCGGCATGCCACAACAGTGCACTGATTACGAGCAGGCCCGAATTCAACGCAACCGGCATGAGCGCAAAGCGCCAGTCTGTGGTGTGCGTCAGCGCGGCCAACAAGGCCGCGGCGCCGCCTGGCGGATGCAGGCAGCGTGCTTGCAGCATCAGGGCGATGGCCCCACCTACGGCGACGCCAGCGGCCAGCCAGGGCGGGCCGATCCAGGTGGCGCAGGCAATGCCCACCAATGTTCCCAAGGTGTTGCCGCCGATCACGGGCCAGGGCCGCCCAAGCGGACTGCTGGGCAGGGCGAACACAATGACCGCGCTGGCGCCGATCGGCGCCACCAGCCAGGGCACATGCGCCCAGCCGCTGCCGCCTTCGATCAGTTGGCTGACCCAGCCCACAGCAGCAACGCCCAGCAGCGCGCCGACGGCAATGCGCGCCCATTCCAGGATGCCGATGCGCGGGCTTCCCGCGGTCTGCGCCTTGCTCACGGCGGTGTCAGTGGCGAGAACGCGTGCGCGCCCTCATCGCAGAGCCGACAAGAGAGCCTCATGCTGGCTGACGCAACAGGGCGGCGTAGTGCTTGCGCAGTTTGTCCAGCTTGGGCGCGATGACGGCGGCGCAATAACCCTGATAGGGATGATGCGCAAAGTAGTCCTGATGCTCGGCCTCCGCCGGGCTGTAGTTTGTCTCGGGCTCGATTTCTGTCACGAGCGGGTCGGTAAACAGGTTTTGCGCACGCAGTGCCTGCACATACGCGCGCACTGCGGCCAGTTGCGCGGCGTCATGGGGATACACGCCCGAGCGGTATTGCGTCCCGACATCGTTGCCCTGCCGGTTCAGAGTGGTTGGATCGTGTATGGCGAAAAACACCGCAAGAACCGTGTCCAGCGGGAGCACATCCGGGTCGAAATCCAGGCGGACGACTTCGGCGTGGCCGGTGCGCCCGGTGCAGACATCGCGATAGCTGGGGTTCAGCGCGTGGCCGTTGCTGTAACCGCACTCCACCCGCAGTACGCCGCGCAGCGGTCGGTATGCGGCGTCGAGGCACCAAAAACACCCGCCGGCAAGGGTGATGCGCTGAGGAAGCGAGGGCAGGGCTGAAGTGGGCATGATGGCAGGGAGTGGTGTGCGGCGATTTGTCGCGGAGTACAAATTGTCCGGGGCTGACAAAATGCACCGCTTTTGTGTGGCGATTTTCGCTCACAATGCGCAGCGATCGCCCCCACACCATGGATCCAGAGGAGAAAACACATGAATATGCCCATCCTGCACATACCGGCCGCACGCCGTTGGCTGACCAGTGGCGCAGCCGCGCTCATGCTGATGGGCGCGGCACCTGCCGCCCTGGCGCAGCGTGCGGGAGACATTGAGGTGACGCAGGCGCAGGCCTTGCCGTCCATTCCGGGCGCACGCAATGGCGGCGGCTTTCTCACCATCGTCAACCACGGCAAGGTGGATGACAAGATTGTGGCTGCAGCCTCTCCGGTGTGCGGGCATGTGGAACTGCACACCATGAGCATGGAGAACAACATCATGCGCATGCGCGAGGTGGACGACATTCCCGTTCCCGCCGGCAAGACCCTGCGGATGCAGCCGGGGTCGGGCTACCACCTGATGTTCATGGACCTGAAAGAACCGCTCAAGCTTGGCGCCACGGTGCCGGTGACGGTGAAATTTGCCGGAGGCGGGCAACTGCAATTGCAGCTCAAGGTGGAACCGCGCGACAAGATCGCCGGGAGCGCCGCCATGCCTGGCAAAGAGATGTCCGGCAAAGGCATGGCAGGCGGCATGCACTGATTTTTGCGGCACAAATGAAGCGGGCCGCAACCAGAAGGTTTGCGGCCCGGGGGTCCGACAGTCGGGTTTGCTGCCGCCTGTCAAGCTCATGCAGGGATGCATGATGGGGGTCTTCCAACAGCCCGAGTTCCACCCGGTCTGTTTGCCGCAGCAGCTGCACTGCAACGACGGTTCAAAGGTACGCCCCCAGCGAAGCCAACGTCAAGACAAACACGACTCCCGCGTGGGGGGATCGTCGCGGCGCGGATCAGAAGATGTGTGATGGCATTGTTTTGCCACGCATTTATTTCCGCGCCGGGTGCGTCAGCAGAGCGTCGATGACGCCCTGCATGCGCGCTGTCACCTGCGCGTCCGGGGTGATGATCCGGCCCCATTCGCGCGTGGTCTCGCCTGGCCATTTATGGGTGGCATCCAGCCCCATCTTGCTGCCCAGACCGGCCGTAGGCGAGGCGAAGTCGAGGTAGTCGATGGGCGTGTTGTCCACCAGCACGGTGTCGCGCACCGGATCGACCCGCGTGGTGACGGCCCAGATCACGTCGTTCCAGTCCCGGATGTTCACATCCGCATCGGTGACGATGATGAACTTGGTGTAAAGAAACTGCCGCAGGAAGCCCCAGATGCCGAACATCACCCGCTTGGCATGGCCGGCATAGGCCTTGCGGATGGAGATCACGGCCAGGCGGTAGCTGCAGCCTTCCGGCGGCAAATAAAAGTCGACGATTTCGGGATACTGTTTTTGCAGGATGGGCACGAACACCTCGTTCAGCGCCACGCCGAGCACGGCGGGTTCGTCGGGCGGTTTTCCGGTGTAGGTGGAGTGATAGATCGGCTGCTCGCGGTGGGTGATGCGCGCGACTTCAAAAACCGGGAACCACTCCTGCTCGTTGTAATAGCCGGTGTGGTCTCCGAACGGGCCTTCCAGCGCGTGGAGGTAGCCGTTTTTTTCCATCAGCGGCACGCCGGTTTCGCTTTCCCCGCGCCAGCCCGGGGCAGCAGGTGGAGTGTGGCCTTCCAGCACGATTTCCGCCGTCGCGGGCACCTGCAGATCGAGGCCGACGCAGCGTGCGACTTCGGTACGGGAGCCGCGCAGCAGGCCGGCAAACTGGTATTCGCTCAGGGTGTCGGGCACTGGTGTGACCGCGCCCAGCGTGGTCGCCGGATCGGCGCCCAGCGCCACGGCAATCGGAAACGGCTGGCCCGGATTGGCAAGTGCAAACTCCCGAAAATCGAGCGCACCGCCCCGATGTGCCAGCCAGCGCATGATGAGCTGATTGCGGCTGATGCGCTGCTGGCGATAGATGCCCAGATTCTGCCGCTTGCGCGGCGTGGGCACGTTCTGCGGGCCGCGCGTAATCACCAGCCCCCAGGTCAGCAGCGGCGCCACGTCGTCTGGCCAGCAGGTCTGGATGGGCAGACGGTTCAGGTCGGCATCAGCGCCTTCCAGCACCACTTGCTGGCAGGCCGGACGGGACACGGTGTGCGGCCGCATGTCCCAGACCGCTTTGACCAGGTGCATCAGTTCGCCCGCATCTTTGAGTCCACGCGGCGGTTCGGGCTCTTTCAGGCGCGCCAGCACTTCGCCGATGCGTCGCAACTCGCTGACGTCTTGCGCGCCCATGCCCATGGCCACGCGCTGCGGGGTGCCGAACAGATTGCCTAGCACTGGCATGTCGTAACCGGTGGGCTGCTCAAACAGTACGGCAGGCCCACCCCCGCGAAGCAGGGCGTCGCAGACCGCAGTCATTTCCAGGTGGGGTGATACCGCTTGCGCGCTGCGGCGCAAGAGAGAAAGCGCTTCGAGTTGGGAGAGGAAGTCGCGGAGGTCCCGATATTTCATATAACAAATAGAAGTAAGAGATTTGTCCTTGTGCGTTGACCGGGAATAACGATGTTCTTAAAATTCGATCCGTGTTTGCCCTAATGCGCCTGTTTGTCAGGCGGGCTGCACACTCGCCCCGAAACACGCCTTGCTCTGGTCACACGTTGATCGCAGCAATCCAGATGCAGACCTCACTCAGAGCCTGCATCTTAGGCGGTCGGGCTCCCTTGGTGAGCCTGTGTTGTCGGATCTGTGCCCTTGAGAAATGACGTCTGCAGTCTGTACGACGCGGCGGCCTTTCCGCTTAGACACAGGAGTGTTCCATGTTGAACGCAATGCAATCCACTCTGCCGCGCGCACGCCGGTTGATCGGTGGATTTTGGGAATTGACGCATCAAACCTTGATGATGGTGGGTTTGTTTGTGGTGGCGGGCGGTGCTTATCTGTACTTCCAGCCCCAGGCCATTTCGTCGCTCGATCGTGGTCTGACCCAGTGGGTCATGGCGCGCAAAACCGCAACCGATGAGTTGCAGGCGCTGGCGCAGAAACCAGCAGACGCGCTGCTGCCCGTGGCGCAAGCCGCTGCCGTGCCACCCACCGATGCGGCTGCATTGACGCCGCAGCAACGCACGGTGTCCAACTGGCTGGCGCGGCGCTACAGCATTGCGCCCAATGCCATGGCGCAACTCGTCGGCGCCGCCTGGAC
>JAFGXB010000235.1 GCA_016936875.1 Burkholderiaceae bacterium
ATCTCGGCGCTGCCGTTCACCTTGTAGCGCATAGTCGTTTCTTCAGGGACACCTGGCCCGCGTGCGGGGTTGGGTTGCTCAGAGGGTTGTCGATTGAGCGTCCTGGGTGAGCAGCGCGCGCAGCATGTCCGGCAGGGGAGCGCTTTTGCGCTTCGGAAAATCCACCCAGACCACGCGCGAGCCTCCGCTGGCGTAAATGGTGTCCGGGTCGTCGGTGCGGCTGAGCAGGGTGTAGGTGTCGAAGCTAGTACGCCCGACATCCGTTGTGTAGAGACGGGCGAGCACCTCACCGGGGAAATTCAGTTCGGTCTGGAAGTTGCAGAAGGCGTTGACGATCACCGGCCCCAGACCCTTGGGGTTGGCAGGCACCCCGGTAGCCAGCATCCATTCCAGGCGGATGATTTCCATGTAGCGGAAATAGATGGTGTTGTTCACATGGCCCATCACGTCCATATCGCCCCAGCGAATGGGCATGGTCATGGTGTAGACCAGATTCTTTTTTTCAGGAATGTCGAAGCGCATGATGATCCACCCGTCAAATGCCGAAGCCGTCGTCGGCAGTCAGGATGGCACCGTTGATCAGGCCGCTCTGCCCGCTGGCGAGCAGCACCAGCAGGCCGTCGAGGTCTTCCGGCTTGCCCAGGCGTTTGCGTGGCAGCATCTGCATCAGGCGCTGGCCCGATTCGGTCTGCCAGTGATGGTGGTTCATCTCGGTATCGATATAGCCGGGGCAGATGGCATTGACATTGATGCCGTATTTGCCCCACTCCACCGCCATGGCCCGTGTCATGTGAATCGCCGAGGCCTTGCTCATGGCATAGACCCCGAGCTTGGGCATGACACGCAGCCCGGCCACAGAAGCGATATTGATGATGCGTCCGCCCGCCCAGGTGCCCGGCGTGACGCCAAGCGAACGCGCCACCATGCGCCGCGCCACTTCCTGCGCCACAAAAAACGCGCCGCGCACATTGGTGTTGAACACCGTATCAAAATCCTCCGGCGTGGCATCGAGCAATTTTTGCTGCGACGACACCCCGGCGTTGTTCACCAGAATGTCAATCGGCCCCATCTCGGTTTCCGCATGCGCAACCGCTGCCTTGATGCTGGCCGTGTCGGTGACATCAAGTTCCACCATATGCGCGTCGCCCCCCTGCCCTTCGATGCGGGCGCGCAATTCCTTGAGCCGCTCCATGCGCCGCCCGGCCAGCACCACTGCCGCGCCAGCCTGCGCCAGCACTTCAGCAAAGCGCCAGCCAAGCCCGCTGGACGCGCCAGTCACCAGGGCAACGCGCCCCGCGAGTTCAATTGAATACGTCATTGTGTGTCCTTGATGAGGGCGCACAGAACCGGGAATCACGTTCACCCGTCTTGTGCGAATGACACAATGGTAGGCCACGCCATTTCCCGTCGCTAAGTCTGCGGTGAAACAATCCTGCCTCACTTCAGCCCACACGCAAGCCCGACAAGACATCCACCATGCACCAGCGACAGCCCAGTCTGCTCCACCGCTATCTGCATTGGGAGCAGGCACTCACCATTGCGGCAAACAGACTGAGCAGACGAGGCTGGGTGCGCCGCCTGTTCACCCTGATTAGTCGGCTGGGCAATGGCTGGGGCTGGGCGGCCATTCTGTTCGCCCTGCTCGTGCTCGACGGACGTGAAGCCGTCATGCCCATCACCTGGATGCTGGTCACAACCATCATCGGCATCGGTCTGTACGGGTCGATCAAGCGTCTGGCCGCGCGGCCCAGGCCCAGCGAACACTGTCACCGCATCATGGTGAGCGAACCCCCGCTCGACCAGTTCAGCTTTCCTTCCGGCCACACCCTGCACGCGGTCAACTTCACCCTGCAGATTCTGTTTTTCGCCCCCGTGCTTGGGTGGATTGCCGTGCCGTTCGCGGTGCTCATCGCCGCCTCGCGCCTGATTCTCGGGCTGCACTATCTCTCGGACGTGGTGGTCGGCGCCGTGCTGGGCATGCTGCTGGCCACTTTTGCGCTGGCCTTGCAAATCACCGTGATGTGAGAGGGTGCAAACCCATCCCCCAGGTTTGCCGATAATGGCGCCATGTCCGAACGCATCATTCCCATCGTCGATCATCATTACGCGGCCAGCGTGCCTCAGATTCCCGCGCACTCCGCTGGCGATTCGGCGCAGCCGACAGATCGCTTTCACCGCCCGCTGCACGACTTGCGCATCTCGGTGACGGATCGCTGCAACTTCCGTTGCACCTACTGCATGCCGAAAGAGATTTTCGACAAGCACTACGAATTCCTGCGCCACGCCGATCTGCTGAGTTTCGAGGAAATCACCCGCGCGGCCCGGGTATTCATCGATCTGGGCGTGCGCAAAATCCGCCTCACCGGAGGCGAACCGCTGTTGCGCAAAAACCTGGAACGCCTGGTGGAGATGCTGCATGCACTGCGCACCCCAGACGGCATGCCGCCCGAACTCACACTGACCACCAACGGCTCCCTTCTCGCCCGCAAGGCGCAGCAACTCAAGGACGCCGGGCTCGACCGCGTCACCGTCAGCCTCGACGCCCTGGATGACACCGCATTCCGCCAGATGAATGATGTGGATTTTCCCGTGGCCGAAGTATTGCGCGGCATTGATGCGGCCCTCGCCGCGGGCCTGGGGCCGGTGAAAGTCAATATGGTGGTCAAGCGCGGCACCAACGACGCGCAGATCCTGCCCATGGCCGCACACTTTCGCGGCACCGGCGCCGTGCTGCGCTTCATCGAATACATGGACGTGGGCAACACTAACGGCTGGCGCATGGACGAAGTGCTGCCCTCGCAGCAGGTCATTGACCGCATTCACGCCGCTCACCCACTGCACCCGCTCGAAGCCCACAGCGCGGGCGAGACGGCCCAGCGCTGGGCCTATGACGATGGCGCGGGGGAGATTGGCGTGATCTCCAGTGTGACCCGCGCGTTCTGCGCAGACTGCAACCGCGCCCGGCTGTCTATGGAAGGCAAGCTCTACCTCTGCCTGTTCGCCACCCACGGGCACGATCTGCGCGCGCTGCTGCGCGGCGACGCGCGCACCGGGCTGGCACCCGTCAGCGACGCCGATCTGCGAGCCGCACTGGCGCAGGTGTGGACGCTGCGCGATGACCGCTACTCCCTCCTGCGCGGCACCGCGGCAGGCGAGGCCCTGCGCGCGGAGCGCAAGGTCGAGATGTCCTACACCGGCGGCTGACCACAACGAGCGGCAGTGCCGGGCGGCTGAACTGGAACGCCCCGATTGATCCGTCGCAGCTCGCGGCGATGATCGGCCGCCTGCATCACCGCGGCCCCGACGGGCACGGCTTTTACAACCAGGGCCCGATCGGCCTGGCACACGCCCGCCTGCGCATCATCGACCTCTCCAGCGGCGACCAGCCGATGTGCAACGAGGACGGCACAGTCTGGGTGGTGTTCAACGGCGAGATCTTCAACTACCTCGAATTGCGCGCCGATCTGCTGCGGCGCGGCCATCGCCTCTCCACCCAGTCGGACACCGAAGTGCTGGTGCACTTGTACGAGGACTATGGCGACGCCCTGGTCGATCATCTCAACGGCCAGTTCGCCTTCGCCCTCTGGGACACTGCGCGCCAGCGCCTGCTGCTCGCGCGCGACCGCACCGGCATCCGCCCGCTATTCCATACCCGCGTTCCTGGCGGCCTCGCCTTTGCCTCCGAAGTCAAGGCGCTGTTTACCCTGCCGGAAGTGCCCCGCCGCCTTGACGCGCGCGCCTTGGGCGAGGTGTTCACCTACTGGGCGCCGCTGCCGCCGCATGCGGTGTTCGAGGGCATTGAATCGCTGCCGCCCGGCCATGTGATGACGGTCGATGCCCAAGGCACGCACCTGCACCGCTACTGGGACTGGAGCTTCCCGCCCGCCCCGATCGAAGCCGACCGCAGCGCCGATGCCTACGCCGAGGAACTGCGCGATTTGCTGATCGACGCGGTGCGGCTGCAACTGCGCGCCGACGTGCCAGTTGCCGCCTATCTCAGCGGCGGGCTCGACTCCTCCATCGTCACCACCCTGATCCGCCACTACACCGACACCCCGCTGCGCACCTTCTCGCTCACCTTCGATGACGCCGAGTTCGACGAAAGCGTGTGGCAACAGCAACTGGTCAACCATCTCGGCACCGATCACACCACAGTGCATTGCACCCGCGCCGACATCGCCGCCGCTTTTCCGCGCGCCATTGCCCACACCGAAACCCCCATCGTGCGCACCGCGCCCGCGCCGATGATGTTGCTCGCCGCCGGCGTGCGTGCTGCGGGCTACAAAGTGGCGCTCACTGGCGAAGGCGCAGACGAGGTGTTCGGCGGTTACGACATTTTCAAGGAAGCCCGCGTGCGCCGTTTCATGGCGCGGCAACCCAACTCCCGCTGGCGGCCACGCCTGCTGGAGCGGCTCTACCCCTATCTCAAGCACTCCCCGGCAGCGGGCAGGGCAATGACCGAGCGGTTTTTCCGCGAAGGCGAAGCGCAGTTTCGCGAACCCGGGTTTGCCCATCTGCCACGCTGGACCACCACACGGCGCATCGCCAGTTTTCTATCGCCCGAATTCCACGCCGCTGCCACCGCCTTCAACCCTCTTGACGCCGTCACACCGCAGCTTCCCGCCGACTTCTCCCGCTGGGAGCCGCTCTGCCAAGACCAATACATCGAGGCCCACACCCTGATGTCGGGCTACCTGCTGTGCTCGCAAGGCGACCGCATGGCCATGGCGCAATCCATCGAAACCCGGTTTCCGTTTCTCGATCACCGACTGATCGCCTTCGCCAGCCGCCTGCCTCCGCGCTACAAACTCATGGGCCTGGTGGAAAAATACCTGCTCAAACACAGCATGGACGGCCTGCTGCCCGATGCCCTGCGCCACCGCACCAAACAGCCCTACCGCGCGCCGGACAGCCAGAGTTTTTTCCACAACGGCGTACCCGTCGATTATGTGGCCGAGCTGTTCAGCGCGGCGCGCCTCCAAGAGGCCGGTTATTTCGACCAGCACGCCGCCATCCGGCTGTTCGACAAGGCGCGCGCTGGGAAAGTCATCGGATTTGGTGACAATATGGCGTTTGTCGGCATCCTGTCCACCTTGCTCCTCCACGACCAGTTCATCCGGCGCTAATGCGGTGCTCGATACGCAACGCGGCACATCCCCCGATGCGAACACCACGCGAGACCGCCGCCCCGGTTCCACACGCCATGACCGCAGCCGCATCCAGCTATGCCGCCCTGCCCGCCGATCTCAGCACCGATCGCGGCACCATCGTGTCACTGTGGGTAAGCAATCTGGGGCACCCGGAACGTCGCCAGGACAAGTACGACTGGTTTTACCTGCGCAACCCCGCCGGAGCGCCGCATGTGTTGCTGGCCCATTCTCCAGCGGAAAATGGAACGCCCATCGGCGTCATCGGACTGGGAACGCGACAGATGCAACTCGCAGGACAGCCGCTCAACGCCGGCCTTCTGGCAGACTTTGGCGTCGTTGCAGAGCATCGCACCCTGTACCCCGCCATGTTGCTGCAGACCGCGCTGCGAGACCAGTTTTTGCCGCAACTCGGATTGATCTACGGCTTCCCCAATCCAAAATCCGAACCCGTGGTCAAACGTCTGGGTTACGCGACGGCCGGGCAGATGGTGCGTTATGTCCGCGTGCTGCGCAGCGCCAGCTACCTCCCTGCAGCACTTCCGCACACTGTGCGCCGCGCCCTGGGACACACGGCAGACTGGTGGCGCCATACCTTGCGCCGCACGCAATATGCGCATGACTTCCACGGCGTGTTCGCTCAGTGGATGGATCAGCCCGACGCCCGGTTTGACGCCCTCTGGGCCGCGCAAAGCAGTCAACCCCAGTTGATCGGCGTGCGAGATCGCCGCTACCTGACCTGGCGCTTCGAGCAAAAACCCTGGAAGAAATTCCGCTTTTTGACCTTGAATTCCCGGACCAACGGTCTGATCGCCTATGCCGCCAGTGAAGTCATTGGCAAGGTGCTGCACATACGCGATCTCCTCTGTCACCCCAACCATCCGCACAGCATGAGTCTGCTGCTCGACGCAGTATTCCGCGACGCCCGCAGCGATGGCCGCACCAGCGTTTCGTTTGAATTTCTCGGCCCCTCAAGCATGCAGCAAGCGGTTGAACGCCTGGGCATGGTCGCACGCGGACAGCGCAATGTGATGTACACCGCTGCAGGCCCGAACGCCGATGCCATCCGCCAAACCCCGTGGTATGTCACCAGCGCTGACGAAGACTATTAGGGTGCGAGAACTGGGGGAAATTTGTGCACGCGGCACAAATGCACCACCAAAAAAGAGCCCGACCAGCGAGGCTTTTCATCAATTGGCAAATGCCCTTTTCGCACCCACAGAACGGCGCTAAACGCTTGTTTTTATTGGCGGAAGCGGTGGCCAAACAAGACGGCACTTAAGTAATTGATTTACCGCAGTTTTTCAGAACACGGCGGGACGCAGAAATCCCCCGCCTCTCCCCACAAAGAATCCTGTATCAAATAATGCGAGTGTGACTCCCGAGCAACGCGGGACCGCGGGTCGAAGGCTGAGTTGCAAGATACCCGAAAACGGATTTAGAGTGTTACCAGCGCCGAACATGGCGCCCATGCTTCAAGCACCGCACAAGCGGAACCATACAGAAGAGTCTCTGACTCGCCCAGCATTCTCTGGTCGCCTTGCGCGGAGATTGCTGACCCATCGAGCCGGGCGCCCTGCCCGGCCTGTTCATCGGCCTATGCGCCGATCGATGACGCCGCGGCGTTGCCGCGTGACGCGCGTCGCATAGCCGACGCTGATCTTCCCCGCTGACATACCGAGCCCGAGGGCGCGCGGACTGGCCGCACACCAGCTCCGCACGACCGCAGACGATGACGCCTGGCGTCGGCATCGTCGAGCCTCCTGACCGCTCGCATCGAAGTCCAACGCGCTCTTGCGCAATCCAAGTGCGTCACGTCCTACGTGACGCACAGCAATCCTCCCTTTCAAGCGTTCCGTGACGAACGCAAAGCAGCGCTTTTCGCACTGCCTCAGGCCCGCTCGCGCCTTTCTCCGAGCTGCATCTCATGCATTCGCTTCCCCAGCGTAACCGGGGCCACGCCACTGCGGGTTTTCTCGCCGTCCTCCTCTTGCCAGAGGAGACACGGCCAAAGCACCAACATCTCAACAGCTTGGCAATGTGCGTAGGACAGGACAACTTTTGGAGCGACGAATGACCACATCATCATCACTGACCGCTGCCTTCATGGACGCTTCATTGCGCCTGGGCAAAGCGTCGACCCGAACGCGGGAGGAACGACACTGGACTTATCAGGAATTGGAGCGATTTGCCAAGGAAAAGCGCTTCAACAATGTGACGCCATCCACGTTGACGCTGCGCCAGGTCCAGCAACTCGTGAAGGCCTGGCAAGACCGCGGGGTAACCCCCCGCACGATCCAGAACCGCATGAGCCACATCCGGGCCGCGCTCAAAGGGGCGGGGCTGAAGGCCAAAGCAGAGGCGCCGGAATGGAGCAACGCTGCGCTGGGTCTTGCGTCGCTCCCGGGGGATCGTGTGGGCAAGCATCGCGCGGTCGGCGACGCCATGTTGCGCGCTGCGCAAGACAGCGCCGCTGCCGCGGGAGAGCGCGGGCGTGAGTTTGTCGTGTTGACTGAGTTGCAGCGTTGTCTCGGTCTGCGTGCGAGCGAAGCGGTGCAGTCGGCCGCGAGTCTTGCCGCTTGGCAGCGTGGGCTGCAAGCCGGGCGTCCAGTTGAGATCACCCTTGGCACGAAAGGCGGGCGCCCCCGGGTGACGTTTGTCCCCGAAGCGCTTCGCGAACGTGCAGTGCAGGCGGTCGAGGCGGCCCAAGTGCTTGCGGCAGAACGGGGGGGACGTCTGATTGCCGCGCCAAGATTGCGTGCCGCCCGGGAGCGTTATCTGGGGGCGTGCGCTGAACATGGGCTGAAAGGGGAAGTGGCCTCTCACGGTCTGCGATACGCCTTCGCCCATGATCGCTTTCGTGCGTATTTGCAGGAAGGCATCGCACGCCCGGAGGCGCTGCGCCGACTGTCCTGTGATCTGGGCCACGGTGACGGCCGAGGGCGATACGTGAAGATGATCTATTTGCGAGGATTCGAGGAATGAAGCCGAAGAAGGAGATGCGTGTCGTGGCTCGCCTGGAGGGCGCGTCCGCCCGGCCCGCAACGATCGTGATCGAGCAGCAGCTTGACGGTGGGGGTGTGGAGGTCATGCCGTCGGGTTTGCGCTATCGGGTGCTCGGCGGCCATCTGGTCCGATACGACCCCCAAGCGCGTGCGGAGGATGGAACGAAGTCGGTACGCATCAGCGCAGAAGCCTATGCGCGCTTGCGCAAAATGCGTGGTCCGAATGAATCGGTGAGCCAACGCTTGGAGCGGATGCTGTTCGAGGCGGGGTGATGGGCCAGCTCGCGGCGGCCCTGTAGAGGTCACGCGGGGGGCGTTCCTTGCCTTTGGTTATGAGGCTTTTTCGACGCGGACGGTGCCGTCGTCCTGCACCGTCTAGCGCAGCGTTTCTCCGCGCTGGAGCTGCAGGACGCGCGCGATCTGCTTGGGCATGATCCATCTGGGGCTGCCGATCTCGATAACGCCGCCGGGCTGATTGGCCAGGTAGGCGACGAACGTCACGAGGGCTAGCTTCATCAGCACGACGAGTGCTGCAGTCAGATAGATACTGGTCATGAAGTCCATTGTTTTCTCGTGATCAATGCGCAGCATCGGCGACAAGGGGATGCCGCCGTCAATGATGCGCATGATGCGCAGCAATCGTGCGTCAGGCAAGCGCGTCAAGGCATTTATGACAGCCGGATGCCCGCACCAGTGTCATCGGGCGCGTCGCGCTCGCGCACTCAATCGCCTAACTGGCTGTTGGCGCCGATGCCAATTTGAGCCATGCGCCGGGTTTGCGGTGAGTCAGTTGGAGCGCGACGAAATTCAAGCCTGACGCCGCGCGCAGCTCGTTTGCCATGGCTCAGTCGCCGATCGGCATCGGCGCCAACACTGGCCGTGCTTCGCCGCGTCGCGCAGCGCAGGCTCCGCCAAGGTGACCAGGCGAAACGGCGCCACGACATTCACTTCATGCATTTCCTGCCAGACATCGGGCGTCGCGGGGGGGCAGATTGGCATGCGGGATCACGCGGCTGATTCCGGCGTTGTTGACCAGGGCATCCAGGCGCCCCAAACACCGACCGCCTCTTGAACGAGCCTCGCACGGTCTGGATCATGCGCCAAGTCGGCACGCACGTAAGCAGCCATTCCCAGTTCGGCTGCCAACGCGCGCCCTGCATCCAACGATCCGCGCGAATGCAGGACGACGGCGTATCCGTCGTTGGAGAGTCGGCGTGCAATGGCGGCACCGATGCCAGAAGTCGAGCCCGTGACGAGTGCGACTGGAAGTCCTGGCGGTTTCATGGTTGGCGTACGTCGCCCAGTATTCCGCGTGGGAATACCGGCAATATCAAATGTTCATTTTTCATGGCGCGAAGTCACGCTTAGACTGCACTGCAACATGAATCGAAAAAACAACAACTCACTCGCACTCAAAAGCATGCGCTCCACCTCACAAATAGGGAAGCAGAAAAAGCCATCTGCGCAGGCGGAAGTAACGGTAACTGCCGGCTTTCAATTTCCTCTGGAATGCGTATGGAAAAAACTCGGGCGCTTCTCCTCGATCGAAAATTGGCAAAGTGCGGTGAAGTACTGTGCCACTAACGAGCGCGACGATGGAATATATAGAGTGGTGGTCATGCAAGATGATACCGCATTCGTCGAGCGTCTTGAACTGCTCTCGCACGACACCACAACAATCGCGTACTAAATCGTTAGCAGCCCCTTAGATATCAAAGACTATTTGTGCACGTTGCAGTTTACAAGAAAATCCGAAAATGAAACTTTGCTGAGATGGTCAGCCCAATTCAGTGCGAACGACCCCACTCAGGCAGAGACGCTAAAGAAATCTCTTTATGACCTCTTCAAGATGGGCATAAACGGGATGCATCAATTCATTCAATCCGACAATTAGCAAGGAGAGAGTCATGATCTTCGTCACTGGTGCTACAGGCAATGTGGGCTCAGAGGTGGTTTCCTTATTAAAAACGAAAAAGCTTCTATATAAAGCACTCACCCGTCGCCCCCCCACTGACGACCCCGAGTGGGCCGAAGGCGACATTTCCAACCCCGCCTCATATGAGAAATATCTTCGCGGCTCAGAAACACTGATTCTAATTAGCCCAGCCCATGAAGACATGGCTCGCCATCAACTCGGCGCTATTAATGCAGCTATTAAGGCCGGCGTCAAACATGTCGTCAAGTTATCCGGGCTTGGAGCCTCACCGGAAGCCGAAACTCGATTGCCAAAGCTCCACTACCAAATTGAATCTGCGATCACCCAAAAGCAAATTGCATGTACGTTCGTTCGGCCCAACCTGTTCTCCCAGGTTTTGCTCGGATCTGCGGATGCCGCCCGGCGTAATGGGAAAATATACGCACCTGCAGGGAACGGTGCGATCAGCTTCACCGATACGCGAGATATAGCCGCCGTAATCGTTGCTAGCGCTCTAAATCAGCCCCGTGCAAGCCGTGCGTACGAGATTACGGGCCCAAGAGCATTCCGCTATGCCGAGGTGGCTGCAATCATCTCTAAGTTTAGCGGCTCCCTCGTGGAATACATAGCTGTTGACGACGAAGCAGCGAGAAGTTCAATGCTTGAAAGCGGACTTACAGAATGGCTTGTCGACGCATTTATCGAGCTATTTTCAATCTATCGAAATGGATTAGGTGCAGGAACCTATCCTGAGGATATTTCAGCTCTCACTGGAAGGCCTGCAAGATCGTTCGATGATTTCGCACGAGATTACGCAGATCAATTCACGCAAGCAAAGCTCGCGTAAAAGGAGACATTTTATAAAAGGCGCTGCTGCGCACATCATATCCTGCACAATCTAGTCTCTTCTACGACCCAAACTCGCTCAAGGAATTACGCAATGGACAACTCTGCCCTCGTTCTTGTTGGAGATCGATTCGAGTCATTTGGTGCCCTAGACGGTGCAATAACGGTCTCAACATTGGCACGGATACTTGAAAATTCTAATGCAGGTTCAGAGAGACTGCCTACCCAGCTAGTGCTGGGCCAAGGCGTCTCGGAAAGTTGGTTGCTCCACTTGCGCCAGCTCGCCGAGGAGCGAGGGATTCCTCAACTCTTTCGACCCGACATTCCAATTTTCAAGCATGCTGGGCGACGTGTTTGTCATAAAGCTCTACGCCGAAACGTACTGGTCACGGGGCCCGATAAAATTGACGATGATTTATTTGTCATGGAATTAATCATCGACGATGAGAATGAAATCATGACGGACCATGTAACCGGCCACCACATTCAGGGAATGCTTTTGATCGAAGCCAGCCGGCAAGCGTTCATTGCGGTTACCGAAAAATACGTGGTATCCGGCACGCAGGAATTCTATTACGTGCTGAGCAACATCGACTCTCAGTTTCTACACTTCGCGTTTCCAGTTGCGACCAAATTGCTGCTACGCATTAATAAAATTGATGCGACACGGGAAGATAGGCTAAAAATTAGTACAGATATAGATTTCCATCAAAATGGGAAAATTGTCTGCAAAATATCAATAAACTATATCGCCATTCTTGCGGAAAACATTGCCGCAAAAGAGAGGCGGTTGGCGGTCGAAGCATTACAGAGTGGATGCACATCCGAACATAAGCAAGTAGCGCTTGTCTAATTGGAATTTACACATATCTATAGAGCGGCACATTGCTGCCTAATTTTCTCCCTGAACCAAGCGGCTGCTGGACTCGAATCCAGAAGTCTTGGCCATAGTAGGAAAAAAGAAGTAAAGGGTGTAGTCAATGGCACTTCATAGGTACACAATTTATAGTCGTCGGAATAAAGCCTTGCGAGCCTCCGGGGAATCGTGCAAAAAACGAGCCCGGTTGTCACCATCGGCAGAACGCCAGAAAAAAAGGGAACGATGGCCAAAACGCGTCGCGAAAGTCCAGATTTAGCGAGTTCGCAGTCTACCCATCCATCTCTCTGCCCAACGTGAGAAACTAGCACATGCGGAACTGAAAGATATTTTTCAATGGTCATTTCAGCCAAGTCGCCAAAATGACTTTTACTGCATATGACGACATAGTCATCCTCAAATAACGGCTCCATCACCAATCGAGCATCGATTACAGGAGATGTTACCAAGGCACAGTCCACCGCTCCCCCGCACAAAAGTGCGGCCGCGTTTACGTGAGTACAGTGAATTAAGGTCAAATCTATAGGAACTTCCAACCCAGCCATTTCTTCCAGCAACCGAGGTAAAACGACCATTGACACATAGTCGTTACCCCCAACTTTGAAGTGAGAAGCGACCGAATTTGGATCGAAAGAAAGTACGCCGGATATAGCTTTTTCTAAGGAGTTTATGGCATCGAATACAAATGGTGCGACTCTCTCGGCAGCGTTGGTCGGTCGCATCTCTCCGGAAATCCGCAGAAATAGCTTTTCGCGAAATACGTGCTCTAAGCGTGCCAAGGCCTTTGTTACCGCCGGCTGAGTGGTTGCGAGCTGCTCCCCCGCCCTTGTCAGATTTCTCTGTTGATAGATCGCTGCAAACACTTTAAAAAGGTTGAGATCGGTAGCTGTAAGACGGCTTTTAGCCATAAATGTCTCCGGTTTTCTCTGCGCCTGAATATGGAAACTTAGTGGGAGGTTTTATGAAAGAGCAATCAGTAGAACATGTTTCGGTTGCAATCATCGGCGCGGGCCCAGTCGGCCTGGCATTGGGATCTACATTGCGCGCCCACGGGGTTGAGACACGCATAGTTGAGCGCAACGAGGCGACGACTAAGCACTCGAAGGCAATTGGAATGCACGCGCGCACATTGGAGGCAATGCACTGCCTAGGCATTACAGAGAAACTGATAGAGCAAGGCCGGCCGCTACATGGATTTCGGGTCACTGACATGGGTTCTTTGACGTTAAGCGGAACGTTCTCCAGGATTGATTCCCTCTACAACTTCGTATTGGCTATCCCGCAGAGCAGTACTGAAAGTATTTTACGTGAACGATTCGAATCGGAGGGTGGCAACGTCGTTTGGGGAGCGCACTTGATTGCCATTGACGACGACGGCTCCTCCTCAGGCATCTGCAAATTTCGCATTGTCGATTCAACTGGTAGTGAAAGAAAAATGACTTGCGATTGGTTAATCGGAGCCGATGGTGGCAAGAGCACAGTGAGGGAGCTCAATCAAATTCCATTCCCCGGCGGGAGTTATGGCAAAGCGTTCATCGTAGGAGATGTAGAAATAGATTGGGATGGCTCTAAAGAGGAACTGCAGTTCTTTCTATCGAAGACCGGGTATCTTCTTGTAATTCCTATGCCCGGTGGACTGCACAGAATTATCGCACAAACCGCGGTCATAGAAAGAAAGATCGATGAGACGACTAGAACAGAAACTACGCTTGACGAGCTTCAGAAAGTGGTAGATTCAAATGGTCCAGGTGGCATTAAGGTTCGATCTCCCCGTTGGCTCACGGCCGCTCCCTTCTACTACAGACTTGCGCCGACACCCAGAAAGGGACGAACACTTCTTGTCGGTGATGCCTTGCACCTATTCAGTCCTCTGGGCGCTCAGGGTTTGAACACTGGATTTCAAGATGCGTTCAATCTTGCATGGAAGTTGGCGTTTGTCGAAAAGGGTATCGCGCCAGAATCGCTAATCGACTCATTTTGCACCGAGCGACTCGCCATGGCCGAAAAAATTGCCGCCGTCACAAAAAAAACAACTCAATATATCACTGAAACCCGTCCACTCCATATGTTTCTCCGCAAGACATTAACACTTGCGCAGAATAATACAGATAAAGTTCGCAATTCCTTACCAACACTTTTGGCCGGACTTCTCCAAAGCTATGGAGAAGAGTCGTCTCTGACAGATAGAAAGGAAGGGGGGCCGATTAGAGCTGGGGCACGCGTTCCACACGCCATGATTTCCTATCAAGATAAGCTGATACCGTTGGCTTCTTTGATCCATGGACAGAAATTCGTGCTTATGTTCATGTGCCGACGCGCAGATCTTGTCGATGTTGAGAGCCATATTGATGAGCTGATCTCTTTGACAGGGCCACTCCCGCACATCTTGCAATTCGTCCTCATTGCTCAGGAATCGAAGGAAGCCCGCAACCACGCAAGCCAAAAGATAAATTATGTCGCAACTGATGTATTTGGAGGCGCACTAAACAATTTTGGCAACACTGCCAAGTTAATAGCACTCGTGCGTCCAGACGGCTACTGTGCGCTATCGATGAGGCAATGGGATATGAACGCTATCGCCCAGTATTTCGCACATATCGGATTTAACAACCGCACCCTGTCCGAACGGAACTTAAATGGGTACCTCCATGCGTAAAACAGCAGCATTTTTCGACGTGGATGAGACGATTATAAATTTAAAATCGATGTTCTCATTTCAAGAATATTTTTTTAAATTCAGCACTTTCCCTCTTGGTCCAATCAACTACCCATATCAAATGTTTTTGCGCCACTTCAAAGTCATATCGGAAGGTGTTGACAGAAAGGTGGCTAATAGAGAGTTTTATAAGAGCTTCCGTGGCAGAAGTCGGGAGGCGGTGACAAAGCTGGCCAACCCTTGGTTCAATGAAATTCTTCAGAAAATGGGGGAAGACCTGTGGATCCAGTCGACTTTAGATCTGATCGATCAAATGCGGCAATCTGGCCATCTGCTCGTCGCTGTGACTGGTTCTTCACAGGATTTTTTGTCACCAATCCTTTCTCGTCTGAGATTTGACGGCTGTATCGGAACAACGCTTGAGGTAGTTGACGGAATATATACCGGGGAGATATCCCCCCCCCAGACCATAGGCGACGGGAAAGCAACGGCAATACGCTCGTTTTCCGCTGCTCGCGGAATCGACCTGTCACAATGCTTTGCTTGTGCGGATCATATTTCAGATTTGCCGATGTTGAATGCGGTGGGTGAAGCTGCTGTCGTAGCGGGTGATCGAGCTTTGGAAGCAGAAGCGCAAAGCCGTGGTTGGGCAATCTTGCCACGGCCCCCTCTAATAGACGCTCAGTCGAATTTCAACGCCTAACATTTATTGGAGTGCAAGATGAATTCACAGTCGAGAAGCTTTGCATATGGGGCATTAACGATCGCCCCCATACTTTGGGGCGGTCTGTTTTTCGCAGGCAAGTCGGCACTAAAAGAGCTCGACCCATTTTGGTTCACATTTATTCGGTATTTACTTGCATCGCTCCTTTTAGCGCTTGCTCTCGTTATTCGGGGCCGCACAAAATGGAATGTTCTCGGCACCAAATACTCAAGCCTCATGCTATTCGGCCTGCTTGGATACGGTATGTTCGGCATCATGGTATTTTTAGGCCTTCGGATGTCATTTCCGAGTCATGAGGCTGTTATTATGGCGACCATGCCAATCACTACATTATTCATGCGCGCTGTATTTGAAAAAAATCCACCTCCTTGGTGGGCTTGGAGTGTAGCCGTTGTCGCACTCGTGGGCGTCGGCTTGGTCTCGGGGTTTTCGACAGACGCTGGGCAAATATCGATTTGGTCCGTCCTAGGTGATTGCACAGCACTAATCGGGACATTTGGATGGATTATGTATACAAGGGGTCAATCCAAATTCCTAGATCTATCGGTTATTGAATATACTGGATTCACAGCACTAGCAGCGTTGCCAGGATTGGCTGTTATCGCCTCGCTGGCTACGGCCCTAGGGTTTGCTCCGTTGCCGACTTTGAGTGGAATAATTATTGCGTCACCGGCGATAGGGTATATCGTCGTCTTCGGAACCGTCGGCGCTGGGCTAGCCTATAATTTCGGTGTTCGTACGCTGGGTGCTCCGATGGGAATCGTCTTTATTAATCTCGTTCCAATCTCGGCGTTGGTGATCGGGATGGCGGTTGGGTCTGCGCCAAGTGCTGGAGAGATCCTCGGAACGCTTGTCGTGATGGCCGCTCTGCTTATTCAGGCGCGATTCATGGGGAAGAAGGTGCGGAAGGAGCGGGCGACATTGCTGGCAAGACATCAGGCGGAATAGGCTGCTGCTTGTGGCCTTGAGATGTCCATGTGCTATTTACTACGATGCTGCTCCAAATTCAGCGGAGGCCATTTGCAGGGCGAGCGCTATACATCAGATGTCCGTCGACAAATTGCTCACTTGATGATCAGCATAACGTACGTCAGGCGACCCTGATCTCATCTAGGGAAGGGCCGCCCTCTGGGGCAAGGAGCATTATTTATTTCCGAGGCGGTCGCGAGGTAGCCAATCTATCCGAAAACGCCCAACAAATTGTTCCAGCGGACGCGCAAAAAGCCGCGCGCCGCTGAACTCAAACGTTGAGCACCAGCTCCAGGGCTTTTGCGGGACCGATCACTTTGGCCGATTATGCAGCCACAATCCATACACTCCGATCTCAAGGCGTCGATCAGCATGTTGTCCGGCGCGCACGCGCTGTCGCATCGCTTGATTCCGACGCGTTGATGAGGTGCTGCAGCCATTGCCGACGGAACGGCAAGGCTGCAGTGGCAGGTTGCTACACCGAGCGCCCTTGCTTCTTGGCCTCGATCCACGCCAGAACCTCCTCCAGAATATAGCGATGACACTTGCCAACCATAAACGATGGCGGCAAGGTCTCGGGTGCCTTGTAGCGTCGCTGCCGCATACCACTCCGTTTGATGCCGAGCAGTAGGGCAACGTCTTTGTCCGTCAACAGACATTTGATCCCCTGCCTGAGCAAGCGGTCGAGGGCGTCTTCTGGGTTTGTCATGCCACACTCCGTCCGGCGATGCACCGGGTGGAACGGACGTGCGGATGGGGTCATCTCGGCACGACCGTCCACGTTGATCTGTGCCTGGACTGGCCAGGCGCTCGGTCAATCGCGGACGGGCTGCCGAGGCGGTGGGCTATCGGCCTCGGGGGTATGGCTGCGGGGCTCGAATGCCGGCAGCGAGGATCGAGCCGGCGGCGCGGCACGGACGATGACCGACCCGCGCAAGGTGATGGTCAAGGCGGCGGCCAGGAAGGCCATCGCGGCGACGAGGAAGACGACGTGAATGATGGCCATCCAGCCACCGAGGTCGTGCATACCGTGGCCGGTCAGCGCCCAGAGCTGCAGCAACGCCACGGCCAGCAGCGGCCAGAGGCGACTCCAGGTGGTCATGTCCAGTTGGACACGGTGCGTGTGCGTCAGCATGGGGCGATTGTGATGCCGGACTGGATGGAATGCCAGTATTTGCGGATGTGCCCGTCGCGCTCTGTTGCGCCGCCGTCACGCAGCGAGGCGCTGCAACACCGGCCGCGCCTTGGCGCGCTGCTGGGCCTGCCAGAGGTCGTGCTGGGTCTGCAGCCGCAACCAGTAACCCGGCGAGGTGCCCAGCGCCTGCGACAGCCGCACGTCCATGTCGGCGGTGATCGCCGCATGCCCGTGCAGGATGCGCGAGAGCATCACCCGTGATACCCCGAGATGGGCGGCAGCGGCCGTCACCGTCAGTTCGAGGTCTTGCAGCCAGCCGGCGAGCAGTTCGCCAGGATGGGCGGGATCGTGCATGTCCATGGTCAGACTCAGTGATCGCTCAGTGATAGTCGACGTAATCCACCAATTCCACGCCGTCTGCGATGAAGCGAAATACCAGCCGCCAGTTGGCCTGCACGGCCAGGGCGTGCTCCCCCTGGCGATTACCGCTCAAGGCGTGCAGGCGCCAGCTTGGACGGGCCAGGTCCTGCGGGCCGGCGGCGACGTTCAAGGCCGTGAGCATCTCGCGCAGTCGCTCGGCGTGCATGGGCTGGATGCCCTTGCGACTGCCGGTCTCGAAGAACGCCTGCAAGCCTTTGTGACGGAACGAGCGGATCACGGCGTTAAGTCTGAGTTTACAGCAAACAGGCGCGGCGCTGGCATCGGAGCCGGCACCGCCCTGCCCTGGCGCAGCGCGTCCAGCGCGTCGGCCCACCACTGCATCATGCGGGTGCGCTCGGGCAGGTACTCGGCGCGGTTGTAGGCGGCGCGCACACGGTTCTCGGGCTCGTGCGCGAGCTGCTTTTCAATGACGTCGTGGCGCCAGCCCTGCTCGTTCAGGATGGTGGAGGCGACGGCGCGGAACCCGTGGCCGGTCATCTTGCTGCGGTAACCCATCCTGTACAGGGCGAAGAGCAAGGTGTTGTTGCTCATGGGCACGCGGATGTTGCGGCCGGGCCAGACGTAGGCGCTATTGCGGCAGGTGCGCTGTTGTTCGCGCAGGAGGGCGATAGCCTGGGTCGACAGGGGCACGAGGAAGTCGCGCTTGAGCTTCATCCGCTGGGCGCCAATCAGCCAGCGTGCCTGGTCCAGATCGATCTCGTCCCAGGTGGCTTCGACCAGTTCCTTCGTGCGCACGAAGGTCAGAGCCAGGAACTGCAGCGCGCGCTGGGTCTGGGCTTCGCCGCCTTCGCTCGCGTAGCGGTCGATGGCGCGCAGCAAGGCGGGGAATGCGTCGGGCTCGATGGCGGGCTGGTGTTTGTGGACATGCGGGGTGAGCGCACCGCGCAGGCCGGCCGTGGGGTCCACGGTGCAGCGGCCGCAAGCGATGGCGTAGCGGAACACCTGGCTGGCGACCTGCATGACGCGGTGAGCGAGGTCCACGGCGCCGCGGTTCTCCATCTTGCGCAGGGTCTCGAGCACCTGCACCGGGGTGATCTTGTCGATGGGCAGGGCGCCGAGGTCGGGGAAGAGGTTGGCGTTCAGGCGCCGCTCGACGTCGCGAGTGTGGGACTCGACCCAGCGGGTCTTCTGGCGCTCGAACCATTCCAGGGCCTGCTGCTGGAAGCTGTTGGTGGCGTCGATCTGCTCTTGCTGTTTGCGGGCCTTGCGCTCGGCGCTGGGGTTGAAGCCCTGCAGGAGTTGGCGCCGGGCGTCGTCACGGGACTGCCGGGCCTCCTTGAGACCGACCAGGGGATAGGTGCCGAGCGAAATGCGGTTCTCGCGGCCGTTGTAGCGGTACTTCAGGCGCCAGGCCTTGCCGCCGGAGGGCGAGATGTTGAGGTACAGGCCGCCGGTGTCGTACAGGCGGGTGGTCTTGCCGGCGACGGGCTTGGCCGCGCGCACGGCGGCGTCGTTGAGCTGGGGCATGGGGCTTGGGGAGAGGTGGGGAGTGGCGCCATGTTGCTCTCCCCATGCCTCTCCCACAAGTGGGCTGATTCAAGCTCGCCCACTCTCACGCCGGGTGACGCAAAGGCGCCTTTATCCGAGCGTAACGTGTTGATATACAAAAGAAAAAAGCCACCGGCGAAGGTGGCTTTGCATCTTTGCAACACTTGCGATGGCGGAAGCGGTGAGATTCGAACTCACGAACGGTTGCCCGTTGCCGGTTTTCAAGACCGGTGCAATCGACCACTCTGCCACGCTTCCGATGCAAGGCCCGGCGTGCAGGCCTTGGGGGCATTCTAAGCGAGCACCTCCGGCTCACTGCGGCAGGAAGCGTTCCAGTACGTTGTTGAGCATGTCGAATCCAAGCGGGGTTGTCTGCAGAACGGCGGGGTCGCAAATCAACAAGCCCCTGTCTTGTGCGGCTTGCAGCGCTTGCGCGATGGCGGATGCCGGAAGGCCGGTGCGTTCTGGAAACAGTGCGGCCTGGACACCCTCGCGCAATCGCAGGGCGTTGAGCATGAACTCGAAGGGCAGATCACGCCGCGCGACATCGTTTTCGGTTTCAACCGCCGCACCTTGCATGGCCCCTTCCATATAGCGCTGAGGATGGCGCCAGCGGGTTTGCCGCACGATGCGATGGGCAAAGCTGATCTTGGAATGCGCTCCCGCGCCGATGCCGAGATAGTCGCCGAATTGCCAATAGTTCAGATTGTGACGGCAGCGATGGCCTGGCGCGGCATAGGCCGACACTTCATACCGCTGCAGTCCAGCGGCCTCCGCCTGGTGCGCAACGGCCTTTTGCATGTCGGCACTCAGGTCTTCGTCGGGCAACAGTGGCGGGTGCCTGGAGAACAGCGTGTTGGGTTCGAGGGTGAGCTGGTATAGCGAGAGATGCGGCGGCTGATGCGCCAGCGCAGTGCGCAAATCGGTCTCACAAGCGGCCATGTCCTGCTGCGGCAAGGCAAACATGAGGTCGAGATTGAAGGTGGGAAAGTGCCGGGCGGCTTCTTCCACGGCGTGGTGTGCTTGCCGCGCATCATGCACCCGGCCCAGGGCCTGCAAGTGGGTGTCATTGAAGCTCTGCACGCCGATCGACAGACGATTGACCCCAGCCTGCGCGAACGCGGCAAAACGGTCACGCTCAAAGGTGCCTGGGTTGGCCTCCAGGGTGATTTCGGCATCGGGTACGAGTTGTAGCCGTGCCCGGATGTCGGCCAGCAGTTGGTTGATGGCATCGGGAGAAAACAGACTGGGCGTGCCACCGCCGATGAAGACCGAAATGACGCGCCGCCCCCAGATCAGGGGCAATGCGACGTCGAGATCGGCGCGAAGTGCGGCGAGATAGGCCTGCTCGGGAATCTGTCCGCCAGCGCGCCATTCGTGCGAATTGAAGTCGCAGTAGGGACATTTTTTGAGACACCAAGGCAAGTGCACATACAAGCTCAGAGGCGGCAGGGCGCTGAGTTGCAGCGTGCCGGCGCGCATGTAGTGCGGCAGGGCTTGCGCTGATTGCTGAAGCACCGCGCCGCTGTCCGGGGATGCGGTCGGAGCAGGCGGAGCGATGGCAATGGGAATGCGCTTAGCCGTCACGGCGCGGGCGGATGCTGTCCACTTCGGAGACTGTCCAATGCGGCGCGCCCCCAGGCGTTCTGCAGCAATGGGATCAGGGCGCGCATGGCTTGCCCGCGATGGCTGATGCGGTTTTTCTCCTGTGCGTCGCACTGGGCGAGTGTGCGGCCGCCCGGCAGTAAAAACAGCGGATCGTAGCCAAAACCGCCCTGACCCTGCAGCGTCATTCCGATCTGTCCGGTTAGTTCGCCCTGCGCAATCAGGGGCTCGGGATCGGCCGCATGCCGCAACGCCACAAGCACGCAGACGAAGCGCCCGGCTCGGTTGGACACGCCGTCCAGCCGCTGTAGCAACAAGGCGTTGTTGTCCGCGTCTTGCTGCGTCCGCGGGCCATCGACCGAGGGCGCAAACCGTGCCGAGCGCACGCCAGGCAGGCCGCCCAAAGCGTCGACGCACAATCCGGAATCGTCTGCCAGGGCTGGCAAGCCAGTGTGGAAGCTGGCATGGCGCGCCTTGGCAAGGGCGTTTTCGATAAAGGTGGGGTGCGGCTCTTCTGCTTCACCGAGATGAAATTCGCTTTGCGCGCGCAAATGCCTGCCCAAAGGGGACAGCAGCGTCGACAACTCTGCAAGCTTGCCCGGGTTGCCCGAGGCCAGAACGATCTGCCGTGCCGATGTCGCCTCGTCAGACATGCTCAAAGGCCAAGTGCTGCGCGCTGCAAGGCCACGAGTTCTGCAATGCCCTGCTGCGCCAGATCGACCAGCCCGTCGAGCTGCGGGCGGGAGAATGGTGCGCCTTCGGCCGTTCCCTGCACTTCGATGAGCGCCCCACTGGCGGTGCCGACTACGTTCATATCGGTATCGCACTGGCTGTCTTCGGCGTAATCGAGATCGAGACGGTACTCCTCTCCAATCAGCCCGACGGATACCGCCGCCACCAGTTGCCGCATTGGATGCTGCGTCACGCGCCCCGCTTGCATCAGCCATTGGCAGGCGTCCCATGCGGCCACCGCGGCGCCGGTGATCGCGGCTGTGCGCGTGCCGCCGTCGGCCTGCAGCACGTCACAATCAAGGGTGATCTGTCGCTCGCCCAAGGCGGAAAAATCGAATACCGCGCGCAAGGAGCGGCCGATAAGGCGCTGAATCTCCTCGGTGCGGCCCTGTTGTTTGCCGCGCTTGGCTTCGCGCTCGCCGCGCGTGTGCGTGGCGCGTGGCAGCATGCCGTATTCCGCCGTCACCCAGCCCTGTCCCGTTCCGCGTTTGTGCGGAGGCACGCGCTCCTCAACCGAGGCGGTGCACAGCACACGGGTCTGACCAAACGCCACGAGCACCGATCCCTCGGCATGGCGGGTGAAATGGCGGTCGATGGTGACAGCGCGCAGGGCGTTGGCCCCGCGCCCTGCGCGCTGGGGAAGATTTTTTTGCATCGTGTGATGAGAAGTTATTTGCGTCCCGCCCCCTGGCGGATGGCGGCATTGATTTCAGCAATTGAGCGCTCGATGTCGGCGTCGTCCATTTCGTCGACCTGCAAGTCACCCAGTTCGCTCTGCATGGTGGATTTGAATCCGCCTTTCTGCATGGTGTCAGTCTCGATGCGCAGAGCGGTTTCCAGCTCTTCGGGATCGGCCTCCCATTCCACGCCCAAGGCGGTGACATTGTCCGAATCTGCGCCCCCCTGGCGCAAGGCCATTTCCACCACCTCGGGCACTGCGTCGGAGAGCACTTGCTGACCAAACTGGCGCACCAGCACCGACTCGGGAATCTGGCCCCAGAGGCCGTCGGAGCACAGCAGCACAATGTCGCTGCGCCGCATCGCCTGCGGCAAGCCCACTTCAATCATGGGCAACTGGCTGGAACCCAGGCAGGTGAACAACATATTGCGCGTTGGGCCATCAGGTTGCAGTAGCGCGAGGCCATGCGCCTGATCTTTTTTATGCTGCTGCTCCACATGGGAGTGATCGCGCGTGCGGGTCAACATCGCCCCGTTGCGGATGAAATACAAACGCGAGTCGCCCACATGCGCCCAATTCGCAGCGCCGTTTTGCAGCACACACACCACCACGGTGGTACGGGGCGAGTCTGTGAGCTTGTTTTCTTGCGCGTAACGCTGGATCTGTTCATGCGCCCGGAAGATGGCGCGTCGCAAAAACTCCTGCGGGTCTCGCAGGGTTGGGCGTGACTCCTGCTGAAACAGATTGGCGATGGTCTGCAGCGCGAGCCGCGCCGCCACATCGCCACGCGGGTGGCCGCCGAGTCCGTCGGCCAAGGCAAACAGGGCGCTTTCGCGGGTGTAGCAATAGCCCATGCGGTCCTGATTGTTCGCACGCGCGCCCCGGCGGCTGACCTGGTAGACGGAAAACTTCAATTCCGCTCCCTTGCGGCTGGCTTGCCCTGTTCAGGCGAGGGGCTTGGCACCGCCTGCACGGGCGAGCCGAAACGGGTGACATCACGCACTTTTTGCACCTGTGATTTGGTGTCGTTGACCAACTCGTCAATATGCAGCCGCAACTTCTCGCCCATGGTCAGATTGGTGTAGCGGCGCGTGCTCTCCGCGCCCAGTTCGCGCTGCAAATTGAACACACTCTGCGGGCGCGCCATCGCATCAAGCGACATGCACCATTCCACAATTTCGATCAGATTGTCGGAATACACCCCGCGCAATTTGGACAACTGGGCCTGCAGCCGGTCTTTCTCCAGCCGTTGCGGCGCCTCGTAAGGGGGATAACCCGTCATGCAGGCGTAGATGCAGGCGCCGACCGCATAAATATCGGTCCAGGGGCCGAACGCGCCCTCGCGCTTGTACATCTCCGGCGCGGCAAAACCCGGCGTATACATGGGGCGAAAGCGCTTGTCCTGCTGGTTCAACACTTCGCGTGCTGCGCCAAAGTCGATCAGAATGGGCTTGTTCTCGTCTGTGATGAAAATATTTGCCGGCTTGATGTCCAGATGCAACATCTTGTGCTGATGCACCACGCGCAAGCCCTGGAGAATGTCGTCAAACAACGAGCGGATGGTGGACTCGCGAAAAATCTTTTTGCGTTTGAGTTCGCGCGCCGTGATGACAAATTCCTGCAGGGAGGCCCCTTCCAGATAATTCATCACCATATAAACGGTGTCGTTTTCGCGGAAAAAATTCAGCACGCTGACGACGCTTGGATGCGAGATCTGCGCCAGCGACCGGCCTTCCTCGAAAAAACTCTTCAGGCCCAGGCGATAAAGCGCCAGTTTGTCTGGCGGCACGACCGGACTCGACTCCCCCGAGCCGCGCTCCACCAAAGACGCGGGCAGGTATTCCTTGACCGCCACGCGCTGACCGTCCGAGCTCAGCGCGAGATACACCACGCCGAACCCGCCGCTGGCGACTTTGCGCACGATGCGGTACCCCCCGACTTGCGATTCTGGCGCGAGCGGAGCGGGTTTGGATTTGGACGAAGTGGCCATGAGGACGAAGGCTAGCAGCCAGCGGACGGATCGAGTGTGGAAAAATGCACGCAAAGGGGATGCGAGTGAAACCAATTTATAGCATGACTGGTTACGGCCAAAATAGTGTGCAACTGCCGAGCGGCGCAAAGATCCATATCGAGTTGCGCTCGGTCAACAGCCGCTTTCTCGACATTGCATTTCGTCTGCCCGAAGAATTGCGCAGCAGCGAATCGGCCATGCGGCAGACGCTCACCCAGGGCTTGCGACGCGGAAAAATCGATTGCCGCGCCGTGTTCGAAGCCCCGCAAAGCACGCCAACGCTGCCGGATGTCGCCGCGGCGGCCCCCCTGTTGGCCACCGAATCCGCCCTGCGTGCCATGGCCCCCCACCTCACGCCGCTGTCAGTCGGCGAGGTGTTGCGCTTCATTGGCAGGGCGCAGGAAGAACACACCGACGCCGCCGACATTGTGGTGGCCGCAAACACCGCACTGACTCAGGCGCTGGTCGCCCTGACCCAGGCCCGCGCACTGGAAGGCGACCGGCTTCGCGCCTTGCTGCTCGACCGCATCGCGCAAATCGCACAGCACGCCGCCCGCGCCCGCGACATCGTGCCCCTGGCCGTGGAGCGGCAGCAGGCGCGGTTCACCGCCCGCTGGGAAGAAGCGTTGCGCGCACTCACAGGCGTGGAGACCAGTGCCGAAACGCTGAACGACAGGCGCCTGCAGGAAGCCGCCAGCTTTGCCATCCGCATCGATGTAGCCGAGGAACTCGACCGTTTGCAGGCGCACCTGCAAACCCTGCGGGAGTTGCTCGCGCAAGGCGGAGAACTGGGCAAGCGACTGGATTTCCTCATTCAGGAGTTGCACCGCGAAGCCAACACCCTCGGCTCCAAATCGGCGGCGCTCGAACTCAGCGAAATCTCGCTCGAACTCAAAGTTCTCATCGAGCAGATGCGCGAGCAGGTTCAGAACATCGAATAACACCAAGGTCCAACGTGTCTGCCAATTTCCCCGGAAATTTGTTTGTCGTCGCCGCGCCCAGTGGCGCGGGCAAATCCAGCCTGGTCAACGCCTTGCTCGCGCAGGACAGCGGCATTCAGCTCTCGGTGTCATGCACCACCCGGGCCCCGCGCGGCGCAGAGATTGACGGCAAGCATTACGTCTTCATAGACAGCCCGGAATTCCAGCGCCGAATCGACGCGGGTGAATTCCTCGAATGGGCGGAAGTGCATGGCAATCGCTACGGCACCTCCAGGCGTTGGCTGGAACAACGCATGGCAGACGGCATGGACGTGCTGCTGGAAATCGACTGGCAAGGCGCCGCGCAGGTGCGGCGGCAATTCGACAATGCGGTGAGTATTTTCATCCTCCCGCCGTCCTTCGAAGAACTGCGTCAGCGCCTCACCCGCCGCGCCGAGGATGCGCCAGACGCCATCGAGCACCGACTGCGCGAAGCCCGCATTGAATTGGCGCAGGCAAAAAATTTCGACTTTATAATTGTGAATCAAGACTTTACGCACGCGCTACACGATCTCAAGCAGGTCGTCGCGGCGCAACGGCTGCGTTACGCGGCGCAACGCCTTTCCCACCCCGAGGTTTTTCGCGCCCTCGGCATTCTTTGAACTGGAACTCTGACATCATGGCTCGCATCACCGTAGAAGACTGTCTGGAAAAAATCCCCAATCGTTTTCAACTCGTCTTGGCCGCCACCTATCGTGCCCGCATGCTGGAGCAAGGCCATTCGCCCAAGATCGAATCGAAAGACAAGCCGACCGTCACCGCCCTGCGTGAGATCGCAGCGGGTTTGATCGGTATCGAAATGCTCAAAAAAGTGCCCACCTGATTTGACGATGCCCAGCAGCCCCACAGCCACGCCAAGCCCGAAACCCTCGGCTTCCAGCGCGTCTGTGCCTGCTGCCACCAAGCCAGCGGCCGCCAAGCGGCCCCGTGCGCGCTACACCGAGGCAACGGCCAGCGAGCCAGAACCTGCGGGCTCCACGCCTCCTGCCGAGGCGGTTGCGCCACGAAGTAACAGTGTCAGCCTGGCTAGCCTGCTCGACAAACTGCAGGCTTACCTTCCTGAAACCGATCTGCAGAAAATCCGCGACGCTTATCGCTTTGCGGACGCCGCGCACCTGGGGCAGTACCGCGCCAGCGGCGAGCCGTATATCTCGCATCCGGTGGCCGTGGCTGAACTGTGCGCCGACTGGAAGCTCGATACGCAGGCCATCATGGCCGCGCTGTTGCACGATACGGCTGAAGACAAGGGCATTACCCAGGCGGAGCTGATCGAGCATTTCGGCAGCACCGTGGCCGATCTGGTGGACGGCCTGACCAAGCTCGACAAACTGCAGTTTTCCAACCGCGAAGAAAACCAGTCGGAGAGCTTTCGCAAGATGCTGCTGGCGATGGCGCGCGACATCCGCGTCATCCTCGTCAAGCTGGCTGACCGCCTGCACAATATGCGCACTCTGGGCGCGATGGCGGCCAGCAAGCGGGTGCGCATCTCGCGCGAGACGATGGATATTTACGCGCCCATCGCCCACCGCCTCGGACTGAATCTGGTGTACCGGGAGTTGCAGGACCTGGGCTTTGCCAACAGCCATCCAGGCCGCTACGCCGTGCTGTCGCGCGCTGTGCAGTCGGCGCGCGGAAATCGGCACGGGCTGGTCGAAAAAATCCTCGCTGCGGCAGAGGGGGCTTTAGCCGCAGCGCATGTGCAGGCGCAGCTCTCGGGGCGTGAAAAAACGCTCTACTCCATCTACCGCAAGATGCGCAACAAGCATCTGAGCTTCGCGCACATTCAAGACATTTTTGGCTTTCGCGTGCTGGTTCCGGAAGTGCTCGACTGCTACCGGGCGCTAGGCGTTCTGCATGCCTTGTACAAGCCCATGCCGGGCAAGTTTGAAGACTACATCGCCATCCCCAAGGCCAACGGCTATCAGTCGTTGCACACCACGCTCATCGGGCCGAACGGCAACCCCATCGAATTCCAGATCCGCACGGATGCCATGCACCGCATCGCGGAAAGCGGAGTGGCGGCGCACTGGCTCTACAAGTCGCCGGAAGACAAACCCGCCCCGCAGCAGATGCAGGCCAACGCCTGGCTGCAATCGCTGCTCGACATTCAGACCGAGACGCGCGATTGGGCCGATTTTCTTGAAACCGTCAAGGTCGATCTGGCCCCGGACGCGGTGTATGTGTTTACCCCCAAGTCGCGCATTCTGGCGCTGCCGCGTGGCGCCACGCCGGTGGATTTTGCTTACGCCATCCACACCAATCTGGGCGATCAGACGGTTGCGGCGAAGGTGAACAACGCGCTGGTGCCCTTGCGTACCGAGCTGCGCAGCGGGGACGTGGTGGAGATCATCACCGCGCCGACATCGCGCCCCAACCCGAGCTGGCTGAACTTTGTGCGCACGGGCCGTGCGCGCTCCAAAATCCGCCATGCGCTGCGCACCACCCAGCAGGCCGAGTCCATTGAACTGGGGCGCCGTCTGCTGCAAAGCGCGTTGCGGCATGAACACCTCGAACTCGCCACGCTCGACGAAGCGGCGTGGGAAAAGCTGCTGCGCTGGACCGGCTTCAAGTCGCGCGATGATCTGTTTGCCGACATCGGTCTGGGCAAGCGCGTGGCCGATATTCTGGCCAAGCGCGTGGTGGCGTTCGTGTCCCCGCAAGACGCCTTGTCCGCGCCCCTGCTCGACACCATCGAGCGCCTGTCCAGCCGGACCGGCGGCGATGATGCGCGGTCCACCCTGCAGCTCGACGGCAGCGAGGGCATCTCGGTGCGCTACGCCAGCTGCTGCCGCCCGATTCCCGGCGACGCCATCATCGGCTATCTCGGCAAGGGCGAAGGCCTGATCGTGCATCAGCAAGACTGCGACACGGCGCGCCGCCTGTTCCAGAAAGACCCGGAGCGCTGGATCGATCTGATCTGGGCCGACGAATGCACCCGCCCGTTTGAAACCGGCCTGAGCATCATCGTGCAAAACACCAAGGGCGTGCTGGCCCGCGTGGCGGCCGCCATCAGCGAGCACGACAGTGACATCGCTCACGTCACCATGGACGAAGACACGCAGCAGGCCACGACCGAACTGCGCTTTGTGGTGCAGGTGCGCGACCGGAAACATCTGGCCGATGTGCTGCGTGCGCTGCGCCGCCTGAAGTTTGTGGTGCGCGCCAGCCGGGCCAAGAACCGCGGCGTCTCCGGCAATCAGAACGGCGGCTGAGCAGCAAATGCGCGGCGCATGCCGCCCTCCGTTCACTGCCGCGGCGGGTAGCGCACTTCCAGAATGTCCAGCGTGGCCATGCCGCCCGGCGTGGGCAGGCTGACACTGTCGCCTTCGCGCGCCTTCAGCAAGGCGCGCGCAACCGGGGAGATCCAGCTGATCCGACCTTGCAGCGGTTCAGTTTCATCAATGCCGACGATGGTGACGGTGTGCTCTTCGCCGCTGTCATCTGCATAGCGCACCGTGGCACCAAAAAAAATCTGGTCGTTGCCGTGCTGCAGGCTGGCGTCGACCACCTCGGCGATCTCCAGACGCTTGGTGAGAAAGCGCAGGCGCCGGTCGATTTCGCGCAGACGCTTTTTGCCGTAGATGTAGTCCCCGTTTTCCGAGCGGTCGCCATTCTTCGCCGCCCACGACACGGTGTCGACCACCTTGGGCCGCTCCACTTCCACCAGCTCCTTCAACTCGGCGCGCAGGCGGGCGTAGCCTTGCGGCGAGAGGTAGTTTTTCCCCCCTGGCGGCAGAGGGGGAAGCTGGACGCCGTCGTCTTCCTCGGCGTCGGCGCCGTCTTCGCGCACGAAGGCCTTGTTCATGGGGTGGGCAGTGTATCGATGCGGGCCAGAAGTCCGCTGGAACGGCGGGTGACGCGCAGGATGCCCTCGCGCAACGTCTGCGCATCGGCGCAGGCCAGGGTGAATGCGCTGCGCGCTCGGGTCAGACCGGTGTAGATCAGTTCACGGCTGATGGCGGCGCTGCGCTCGGGCAGCACCAGCACGGTATGCGCAAACTCCGACCCTTGCGACTGATGCACCGTCATGGCAAAGGCGGTCTGCACATCGGTCAGACGGCTGATGCTGACCGAGCGCAGCATCGGCCCGTTGACGAACACCACGCGCAGGCCGTCCTTGGGCGTCGGCAAGACCATGCCCACATCGCCGTTGAGCACGCCCAGATCATGGTCGTTGCGGGTGACCATGACGGGCCGCCCCGCATACCAATCGCCCCGGCCGCGCAGCAGGCCCAGCGCGTCGAGCCGCTCGGCGATTGCCGTATTGAGCGCATGCAGGCCCCAGGGGCCTTCGCGCACGGCGCACAGCACACGGCATTGGTCGAACGCAGTGAGCACGCTGCGCGCCCAGTCGTTCCATGCCGCGCTCTGCGCGCTGGCGGGCGGATTGTGCTGCAACAGTTCCGCGTAGTGCGCATAGCCGTGGGCCTGATCGCGCCCGTTGACGGCCAGATGCACCAGATCCTCGGCGAGCTGCAAGGTGCTCGGTAGTTGCCGTACCGCGGCATCCAGCGGATCGCGCAGCAAGTCCATCGCCTTGTCGGCGTCTCCGGCATGCACGGCGCTGGCGAGCTGGCCAATGCTGCCGCCAAAGCGGCGGCTCTGGCGCAGCATCACCACATGCTGCGCCAGAGCACTTCCTTTTGAGCGCCCCCTGGGTCGGCTCGCCGACCCGCCCCCCGTGGGGGTCAAGAAAACTTGGGGCGACCCTGCGTTTTCTTGAGAATCAATCATGGACGGCGGAATGTGCTGTCCGCTGATCTGCGCCAGGGCCCGCGCCGTTTCTGGCTGGTAATGGCCGCCATCCGCATCTGCGCACAACTCGCCGAGCACGGCGCCGGCTTCAACCGAAGCGAGTTGATCTTTGTCGCCGAGCAGGATGAGCCGGGCCGCTGGCGGCAGGGCATCGAGGATCGCGGCCATCATCTCCAGATGCACCATCGACGCCTCGTCGATCAGCAGCACGTCCACCTCCAGCGGATGCGCGGCATTGCGGGCGAAGCGGCGGGTGTCGGGCCGAGCGCCCAGCAAGCTGTGGAGCGTGCGCGCAGCACCAATGCGCTGCGACAGGTCGGGAACGCCGGGAATTGCGGGCAAGGTCTGCAAGGCCTGATCGATGGATTGCTTCAGCCGTGCGGCCGCCTTGCCCGTAGGCGCGGCCAGCGCCACGCGCAGCCCCGCAGGATGCGCGGCTGTCGCAAACAGCAAGGCCAGCAGGCGCGCCGCGGTATACGTCTTGCCCGTGCCAGGCCCGCCGGTGAGGATGGCGAGGCGGCCCCGCAAGGCGAGCGCGCAGGCGAGCTTCTGCCAGTCTGGCGCCACCTCGGCGGGGGGGGCGTTCACCGTCGGCGTCAAGGCGATTTGGGACGGCCCGGCGGTTTGCGGATTCTCCTGACCCGCCGCAAACAACTGCGACAGCGCAGCAGCCGCCACCTCGACATCGACTGGCGTTTGCGGCAGCAGGCGTTGCTGCACGGCTGCGGCCACGCGCGATTCATAGTCCCAGTAGCGCCGCAAATAGAGGCGCATCGCGTTAAGCACGAGTGGAGCGCCGGAATCCGGCTTTGTCCCCTCCTCGAAGACGGCGGAACAGGCGCGCAGGGCGCGTAGCCCGTCCTCCCAGTTGGTGAAATTCGCTTGCAGCACGGGCGGAGCGGCAGCGCGTGCTGCACGCTCCTGCAAAGCAGCGATGTGCTGTGGCAAGTCTTCCAGCAGCACGCAGGTGTGGCCGCGCCCTTCCAGGTCGGCCAGCACGACCACGGCCATGAGTACCTGTGGCGTCACCTGCGGGCACAACTCGGCGATGAAGCGCGCCAGCGCCACATCGAGTCGTCGCAGCACGCCGCGCTCCGCCCAGAGGCCAAAGACAGCGAGCAGGCTCTGGCTGTGCGGATCGGTTGCCAGGGTGCGCGGCGGATTCATGCGAGGCCCTCTGCGGTTTGCGCGAACAGGGAGTCGAGCGCATCAAGCAAGGCCGGATCGGGCGGAATGTGAACGCAGCCCGCCTGCGGCCCGCACACCCCGCGCAGAAACAGATCGAGCGCACCGCCGAGTTGCTGCAGCGGGTCATACGCGGCGCCCAGACGCGTGCGCAGCAGGCGGTGCAGCGCCAGCATGTAGAGCGCGCATTGCACGTCGTAGCGGTGGTCGAGCACGGCCGCTTCCAGCGCGTCTTGCGTGTAGTGCGCATCAGTCGGCCCCAGGGCGTTGCTCTTGTAATCCAGCACCCAGTAGCGGCCCGCGTGGGTAAACACTAGATCGGCAAAACCCATCACCATGCCGTGCAAGGCACGATCGGTCAGCGCGGGGCGCGGTTTGCCGGGCAGGATGTGGCGGCTGCACAGGGCGTCGATGTCCGCAGCACGCGCCTGTTCCACCGGGAACCAGAACTCCATTTCCGGCAAGGCGGCACCAAGCTGCGGCAGCGCCACGCCCAGCGGCGGCAGCGGTGCCGCCAGCACCTCGCGCAGCCACTGCAGCAGGTCTTTCGATCGCTCCATGTCCCAGCCTTGGCGCGCGCAGCGTTGCAACAGGCGCTCTCGCAGCTCGGCATCGGTCTCCAGGGCGAAGGCGTTTTCTGCCAGCCAGGCGAGTTGCTCGTGCACGAACTTGCCCGCCAAGGCCCCGCGTGGAAACCGGTGCCGCGCGACCGCCTGCAGCACGGCAGGCGGCAAGGTTGCGGCAACGGCCTGATCGTCTTCCGGCAACTCCTCTTGCAAGGAGGGCGGCG
>JAFGXB010000236.1 GCA_016936875.1 Burkholderiaceae bacterium
TCCAGCAGATAGGGGTCGTGCGAGGCGGCGAGGCGGTTGGCGGGCGTCGCTTGCGCTTCGGCCCTACCCGCCCCCAATATGCCCCACAGGGCAACGCAGAACACCAGTGCCCCGAGCCGATACAGCCCACGCATCAGACTTCCTCCCTTTGCACCAGCACGCGTGCCACCGCATGTTCCCGCGCCGTCTGCACCGCCTGCGCAATGGCGCTGGGCTTGCCGCCCTGTTGCGTGATCTGCCGCGCAATGGCACCGGCGTCCACACTGCGCGCCGCCTCCAGCGCAGCCAGCAAGCGGGGGCGCTGCGGATAGGGTCGCAGCGAAAAATCGCCGCCGCGCCCCCGGTGATCGGCTTCGCAGGCCAGCAGCGCCTGCGCGAAACGCTCGGGACGGCGCAGCGCATCGCAGCGCTGCAGCAGCCGCAGCGTGGCCTCAGCACCGAAGCCCAGGCAGCGGTGAATATTGCCGTGCTCGGCGGCAACCACCGCTGCCAGTTCGGCGCAGTCGGTCGGCACGCGCAGCCGCCGCGCCACCGCAGCCGCGAGCGTCACGCTGCGCTGCTCGTGGCCGATGTGACGCGGCAAGACGTCTTTGGGAGTCGTGGAGTGCCCCCACGCTTCGCTGCCCCCCGAGAGGGTGCTCCCCGCCTTGGGACGGCCCGGCAGCGGGGAGACGCCCTTGCCCAGATCGTGCATCAGGCAGGCCCAGCGCACGGCCAGCGGCGCATTGAGCGCCACCGCGGCCTGCAGCACCAGCATGACATGCACGCCGGTATCGACTTCCGGGTGATAGTCGGCCCGCTGCGGCACGCCCCACAACCGGTCCAATTCCGGCAGCAGGCGCGCCAGCGCGCCGCAGTCGCGCAGCACGACGAACAGGCGCTGCGGCTGCGGCTCCATCAGACCGCGCGCCAGTTCCTGCCACACCCGCTCGGGCACCAGCGCGTCCACCTCGCCCGCGGCCACCATGCCGCGCATCAGCGCCATCGTTTCGGGCGCAACGGAAAAATCACCAAACCGCGCCGCGAACCGCGCCAGCCGCAGAATGCGCACCGGGTCTTCCGCAAACGCCGCCGACACATGCCGCAACACTCGCGCCTGCAGATCACGCTGGCCGCCGCAGGGATCGATGAGTGCCCCGTCCGCCGCCCGCGCCATGGCGTTGATGGTCAGATCGCGGCGCAGCAGATCCTCCTCCAGCGTGACCTCGGGCGCGGCATGCACCACGAAGCCGCGATAACCCGGCGCCGTCTTGCGCTCGGTGCGCGCCAGGGCGTATTCCTCATGGGTGCGCGGATGCAGAAACACCGGAAAGTCGCGCCCCACCGGCAGGAATCCGGCATCAAGCATCTGCTGCGGCGTGGCACCCACCACCACCCAGTCGCGGTCGCCATGCGGCCGCCCCAGCAAGGCATCACGCACCGCGCCGCCCACCACATAGGCCTGGCCGGGAGGATGGGCGAGAGAAGAAGACATGCAGGTCAGTGTAAAAGGCAGAGGCGAAATGGAAACAGGCCGCGCGAGGCGGCCTGCAGAGCATGATTCAAGAGCAATCTCAAACTACGGAGTCGCAGTTCGTATGGCGCTCCAAGTTCCACTGGTACCAGCGCTTTTGTTCGTCCAGGAACCGCCAGCAGATGTCGTTGTCCCAACATTGAATGCGCCCGTGTAGGTGGCACCCGCCGAGGTTGAGCCATTAAAACTCCCATCCGGATACAAAGTGCCCAATAGGGTGAAATTGTTCGATGGGCTGAGTTGTGAGAAACAGTTCGGTGCCGGCGTACTTGTCTCTTTATCGCCATTTGCATCCACGATGATGCCGTCGGCGTTCAGAATGACGGTGCATGTACCGTAGTCTCCGGTTGTCAACGACGAGCTGTATTGCGCCGTCCAGGTTCCAGCGTAAGGTGCAGTTGACGTTGTCGTGCCCGGGCTGAGAGTACAAGTTTGGCCTATGGTGCAAGTGCCAACGACAGTGCCCCCTCCTACAGGCGCCGTCACGATCGCGGTAGTGCCGCCGCAATTGCTCAACGACAGCTCAGTGGAGCCGGTGCTGGATGTCGGATTACTTGATGTCGCGCATACCTGACCGTTATTGGGGTTGATGGCCGTGGGGTAAGTATTGGGAACAGGGCTTCCATCGCTCTTCGTCAAGTTGACCGTGGTGCAATCTGCCGTACACGTCGCCGCCGTACTGCCGCCACCCCCGCCCCCACCACACCCCGCCAGCAAGGCCACCAGGCCCAGCGCGGCCACATGTCGGTAATGCCTCATTCCGTTTTTCATATCCCCTCCGGTTGTCTTTTGGTCTGAATAAATTGAGCGACCCGCTATGGTTGAAGTCGGTCTGTTGAATTGTCCAACTTTCATTCCAGCCCATTGGGGGTGTTTCAAAATTTCACATTGTTGCGGCACGGAAAGAGACAGTGCCCCGTCTATGCTCTGCGTGGCTTAGACTTTACAAAGTTCTGCCAGACGATTTTCGGCCGATTCATGCGGGCCCTGCGCAATCAGCGCCCGCGCATCGCAATCCTGAACAACATTCCAGCGCATGGGTCAAGAAACACCTCCAGAATCTTCTGCCTCCTGGTGCCAGGACATTGCACAGTGGGCGGAGCATTTGCCGTTGATGGCGGGCTGTTTCGATGCGCAGAGCCGCTTGTTGTATTGCAACACCGCCTATGCGAACTGGCTGGGCAAGGCGCCTGGTGAACTGGCCGGCCAGACGCTGGACCAATTCACCCCGCAGGACACGCTTTGCTTCATCACGCCGCACATCGCAGCGGTGCTCGGCGGGCAGATTGCGCAGTATGAACGCCAGGGGCATCACACTGGCCGCCATGCGGGGCACTGGTTGCAAGTTCGGCTGGTGCCGTTTCCGCCGAGCGCCGACGGCGTCATTCCGGGCTATTTCTGCTTCATGCAGGACACCACGCGGCTGCATGCCAGCGACACCTCGCTCGATCTGCTGCGCACCAGCCCCGGCCTGACCATCTGGGAACTCGATCTGCAGAGCGGGCAGTTGCATGCCGAGCAGAACTGGCTCGACGAGGCCCACCGGCATACGCCCAAGACCTTCACCATTCCCGAGTGGATGGGGCATGTGGTGCCGGCCGATCTGCCCGCGCTGGGGCAGGCGATTGCGCGCATCAGCGCGCCAGGTGGTTTTGTGCAGACGGTGGAGACACGCTTCATCCGTATCGACGGCAGCATGATGACGACGATGAACCACGGCATGGTGCGCGAGCGCGGCCCGGATGGCGCGGCCACGCGCATCCTCGGCCTGACCTGGGACATCACCGAACTGCGGCAGACGCAACACCGGCTAGTGCGTAGCGAAAGCCGGTTTCGCATGCTGGCGGAACTGTCGAATGATTGGTTCTGGGAGTCTGACCCCGACGGCGATCTCACCTACATCACCCGCAGTTCGCGCCGCGCGGGCAACTCGCCCATGTCCGGGCTGAACCTGGTCGGGCAGAACCTCGGCGCGCTGTATCCGGGGCAGGAGTTCTCGCCGGAATGGGCCCAGCTGCGCTTTCTCATGGAAGAGCACGAAGAGGTGCGCGATCTGGTGGTGCCGTTCCGCCTGGGGCCGGATCAGGCGCTGCTGTGGTGGCGCATTGACGCCTCGCCGATGATCGATCATCTGGGCCTGTTCCAGGGCTACCGGGGCGTGGTGCGCGACGTGACCAAGGCGCATCAGGATGAAGAAAAACTGGAACTCGCCGCCTACCGCGACGCGCTCACCGGCCTGGCCAACCGCACGCTGTTCGAGAAGCATGTGGAAGACGCCATCGCCGTCACCCCGCCGGGGCAGAGCTTCGCGGTGCTGTTCATCGACCTCGACCGCTTCAAGCTGATCAACGACGCCCTGGGCCACGCAGTTGGCGACCGGGTGCTGGTGGAAACCGCACAGCGTCTGGTGCAGCTCGCTCGCCCCAACAACACCGCCGCCCGTTTTGGCGGCGACGAATTCCTCATCCTCGCGCGCGACGCACACGACGCCGCGCAGGCCATGCGCATGGCCATGCTGGTGCAGGACAAACTCGGCGAGCCCATGCACTATGCCGAGCGCACCCTGCAAACCACCGCGAGCATTGGCGTGGCGGTGTTCCCGCAACATGGCCGCACCACGGCGGAACTGCTGGGCCGCGCGGATGCGGCCATGCACGAATCCAAGGTGCTGGGGCGCAACCGGGTCGAGTCGTTCTCGGTGGCCTTGCAGTCGCGCACCGAGCGCCGCTCGCAACTCGAAGAAGAGCTGCGCGCCGCCATTGCCAACCGGCGCTTCGAAGTGCACTTCCAGCCCATCTGGTCACGCAAGCAAAGTGTGCTGCTGCACGACGAATCCGCCAGCCTGGACACCCTGCGCCGCGCCTACGACATTGCCGGTGTCGAGGCGCTGGCGCGCTGGACGCGCGGCAATGGCGAGCGCGTCCAGCCCGACGAATTCATTGCCATCCTGGCAGACTGCGGCCTGCTCGACAGCTTCGGCCCGGTGATGATGTCCATCGCAATGGAAGGTCTCTCCCGCCTGCGCAAAGAGCAGGGCTTCGAGGGCACCATGGCCTACAACATCTCGCCGCGGCAACTGCATGTGAACGCCTGCGTGACCTGCGTGCGGGAGGTGGCGCAGAGTTTCGACATTCCGATCGACCGGCTGGTTCTGGAACTCACGGAAAACGCCGAGATTGAACACAACCCCGATCTGCTCGCTGTGCTCGACGAATTCCGGCAGATGGGCGTGCAGCTCTCGCTCGACGATTTCGGCGTGGGCTATTCCAACCTCGGCTATCTCACCCGGCTGCCGGTGTCGCAGATCAAGATCGACCGCGCCATCGCCTCCGGGGTCAGCTCCGACCGCTTCAAGGCCGCCATCGCCCGCGCCACGCTCACCATGGCCAAAACACTCAACCTCGAAGTGGTGGCCGAAGGCGTGGAAACCATGGACGACCTGCTGTGGATGGAACGCGCGGGCTGCCCGATGATTCAGGGCTGGGTGTTCTCCCGCGCGCTCAACGTACAACAGTCACTCAACCTGCTGCGCGACCTGCGGGCAAACTGACAGCAGCCGAGGCGGGCATCCCCCTCCCAACCTCCCACATGTCTGGGGGAGGAGTAAAAAGCGCTGCGCGGCATTTGCGCAGGCACCCCCAAGCCGCAAGTGGGGTGTTCACTCCCTCCCCAGTCGTGGGGAGGGTTGGGGTGGGGATCGCCATTCGGGGCTGAATGCCGAGTTTCCAGTTTGAAGAAACCGCAGCGCGCAGGTACACCGCCGCCACCGCCGGGCCATCCCAAGATGGAGACAGCTCCCCTCAGGGAGCAGCGAAGGCAAAACCGCAGCGCGGGTGCGCGCCGCCGCCACCGCCGGGCCGCCCCAAGGTGGCGGCAGCCCCCTCGGGGGGCAGCGAAGGCGAAGCCGCAGCGTGGGGGCCTTATTCCGGACGCAACTCCCGCCGCAAAATTTTGCCCACGGGTGTCTTGGGCAGTTCGCCGCGGAATTCGATGAACTTGGGCCGCTTGTAGCCAGTGAGCTGGCCGTGCAAAAAGTCGCGCAGCTCGGCTTCGGTCAGCGCCGGGTCTTTTTTCACCACAAACAGTTTCACCGCCTCGCCCGA
>JAFGXB010000237.1 GCA_016936875.1 Burkholderiaceae bacterium
GGTGCTTTCGGCGCTGCTGAAGTTGGGGCGGAACACGAGCTGCGTCAGCTCTTCGTCGCTGATGGCCTGTTCCGGCGTGACCAGGCCGAGGCGCTCGGCCTTGGCGCGGATGGCGGCGTAGTTCAGCCCGCGGCCATCGTCTGTCAGCGCGATGACGACTTCGTTGCCGTCCTGCCGCAGACTCAGGGTGAGGGTGCCGACGGCGGGCTTGCCTGCGGCCTGGCGTTCTTCCGCGGTTTCGATGCCGTGCGCCACGGCGTTTCGCAGCAAGTGGTCGAAGCTGCCGGACACGCGGTCGAGCACCCCACGGTCGAGTTCGATGGAGCCGCCGATGATTTCCAGCCGCACCGCCTTGTTCAAATCTTTTGCAGCCTGGCGCACGGTGCGGTAGAGACGCTCGGACAGGCTGTCGAACTCCACCATGCGGGTGCGCAGCAGGTCGCGCTGGAGTTCGCGGGTCTGGCGGGCCTGCCGGGTCATGTCGTCGTCCACGTCGCGCAGCAGACGGCCCAGGGTGTTTTGCACCATGGCGATGTCGTTGACCGACTCGGCCATCATGCGGGTGAGTTCCTGCGCGCGGGTGAATCGGTCGAATTCCAGCGGATCGAAGTCGCGGTTCTCGTCGCGCGCCGCCTGCACTTGCGCGGTCATCTGCGCTTCGGCCTGGATTTCGATTTCGCGTACCTGCTGGCGCAGACGCTCCAGGTTGTCGCTCAGGTCGCCCACGGAGTTGCGGATCGCCGTAAATTCGCTTTCCAGTCGGGCGCGTGAAATGGTGATCTCGCCAGCCTGATTGACCAGGCGGTCGAGCAAGCCGGCGCGCACGCGCACGGCCTGTGCCGCGATGCGCGGCGCAACGGCGCGCGCGACGGGCTCTGCCGCTGTGGCGTGCGGCGCAGCCGGTGCCGCAGGCGAGGCGGTGGCAGCGGGCACGGCGTCGGGGATGAACACCTGGGACGGTCCGGCTGCCGGTAGATCGACCAGTTGACTTTCGCCGCGCTGCGCGGCGCTGCACAGGCGGTCGAAGCGGGTGTTGAGATGGTCGAAGCGGCCGAGCAGTTCGGATAGATCGGCCTCGCTGACCGGCGTGTTGGCGGTGAGGCTGTCGATGTCGGATTCGAGGTTGTGCGCCAGATCGCCCAACTGCATGGCGCCGGCCATGCGCGCGCTGCCTTTCAGGGTATGCAAGGCACGCATGGCCTGCGCCGCCGGGCCGACGTCCATCGGGTGCTGCTCCCAGTGGCGAAGGCTGGTCGCCAGCGCTGGCAGGAGCTCGTTGGCCTCTTCCTCGAAAATCGGGAACAGATCCGGGTCGATGGCGTCGACGAGCTGATCCGGCTCTGCCGCGAACACTGCGCCGGTGTCGTGCGACACAGGGACGTCCAGCGCGGGCGCCGGCTCGGCTTCCCAAACGGCTGCAGGAGCGAACGGCGGCACGTTGGATGCGGGACTGAAGTCTGGTGCGGGTGCGGGCTCTGCCGCAACGGCGTCGATCTGCGATTCGGTGGGGGTTTGCTGCGCCTCGCTGTGCAGGGCGGCCGCAGTTTGCGCGGCGTCGCACAGCGCGCCGAGCCGCGACAGCAATTCGGGCTGGACCGGCTTGAGGAATCCAGCGGCGAACTGATGCAGCAGTTGCTTGATGTCGCTGGCGGCTTGCGACAGCGCGTCAAGGTCTGCTGGCAGCCCGGCGTGCGCAGGCAACTCGCGCAGGGCATCGAGCACATGCTCGGCCTGGCTGGACAGTTCGGCCACGCTGCGCAGGCCAACCGTGGCGGAACTGCCTGCGAGTTTGTGCGCGGCAATGACGGCATATTCGCCGATGGGCTGGGCGGTATCGCTCAGCCAGGCGTGAATTTCGCTCTGCAGATTGCGCGACAGCTCGTCTGCCTCGGCCAGGTAAATGTTGTAGAGCGGGGTGGGAATGCGCAGCTCGCCGATCTGTCGCATGGCGGCGTCTTCCGCGGCCACGTCGTCATGCAGCGGGGTTTGCTCGGGCAGAGTGTGCGTTCGGGCCAACTGCGGCGTGTCTTGCGCGGACAACGCCGCGTCGAAGGCCGACATATCGACTTCTTCGACCTCGGGCATGGCGCTGGGCTGCGCGGGGAGGTCGAGGTCGATGCCGGCGAAAAGGGCATCGAAGTCGGTGTGCGCGTCGGCCGCCTCATGGGTAGCCGGTGCTTCAGTGTCTGCCTCGGCGCCGTTCAGCTCGGGAATCGGCAGGTCCGGGGTGATGTCGGTTGTTGGGGCTTCTGCGGCTTCTGCGGTCAGTGCAGCCGACTGCGCGTCGGGTTCCGTGGAAACGGTGTCTGGTGAGTGTTGCGCGGGGCTTTCCGGCGATTCCGGCGCGTCGGCCGTAGTCGTCGGCAGGGCGTTTTGTTCGGTGTGCGCTGTGGCTGGGGGGGATGTCAGTGCCTCGGCGGCGCGGCGCAGCCTGTCACTGCTGAAGGCCTCTGCCGCGTTGTGCGCGATGGCCTCGGTCCACTGGCCGAGTTCAGCCAGCGCCTGTTCGGCAAGATTGAGCAGTTCGGGGGTGGCGCGGCGCTGGTCGGCGATCTGGCGGTTGAACGCCTGTTCCAGTGCCCAGGCGGCCTCGCCGTATTCGCGCAGGCCCACCATGCGTGAACTGCCCTTGAGTGTGTGGAACCCGCGGCGCAGACTGGTGAGTGCGCTGTCGTCTTCAGGAGACTCGCGCAAGTGCTGCAGTTGGGCCTCGGCGTTGCCGATGACTTCCCGCGCTTCTTCCAGGAAGATGTCGGTGAGTTCGTCTTCGGCGTTGTCGTCTTGCGCGGCAGCGGCAGGCGCGGGCTCGGGCGCAGTGAAGGATGCGGCGGGGGGCGCAAGCTCTTCCCCGCTTGCTTCAGGTTCAGCTTCGGTGACGGGCGATGCCGCAGCGCCAGCGGGCTCGGCACGGGGCTCGACTTCCAACAACTGCGCGGGGATGCCGGGCACGCCGGCGAGCGCGGCTTCGGCGCGCAACTGCGCCAGTCGCTGCTCGGTCTGCTCGGGCGGAAGGCCTTGCGCAATATCGTGTTTGAGTTGTTGCGCGGCTTGCTCCACGTCGTGTTGCTGGGAGGGCGGCGCGGTGCGCTGGATGGACGGCACGACGGCGCGCAAGACTTTGTGCGTGTCGTCGAATACGAACAGGGTTTTGGCCAGTTCGGGCTGGTAGGACAGCATGTCCACCAGAAAGCCGAGCACGCCGACATTGCTGGCCAGGGCGTCAAAGCGCTGGGTGTCTGGCGATGCATCGGAGGCCAGCAGGTCGTCGATTTCAGAGCGCAGATGCCCCAGGGCGGTGCTGGCCACGTCGATGCCGAGCACGGAGAACACGCCGCGCATCTGCGAGAGCAGGCGGGGCGCCTGGGCCAGTTCGGGTTTTTGCGAGGGATCGCGGAAGTAGGCGTCGAGCAGCTTTTCGACGGTGCTCATATCGGCGCGCAGTTCCTGCACCACGCTGCCCATGGTCTGCGATTCGGAGGCTTGGCGGAACAGGTCTTCCATCCATCCGGCAAGCGGGTCGGGCGTGACGCCGTCTGCGCTTTGGTTCAGACGCTGCGCGAGGATTTGCGCGCGTTCGAGAAAACGCTGCTCTTCAGGACGGAAGTGCGCGAAACTGATTTCAAGAAACAGGATGGCGGTGGCGGCGTCGAGTGTGCGCTCTGGTGTGAGGAAGTCGTTGCGCGCGCTGATTTTCTTGAACACCGCGGTCAGCGCGTCGGCCAGCGATTCACTCCCGGGTGCGAGGGTGTGCAATGGCTGCCGCAGGGCTTGCGTCAGTTCGATCAGGCGTGCCATGCGGGCCGGATCGAGGTGGGTCTGTGTGTGGCCAGCCAGGGCGCTCCAGGCGTCGCGCAGGGTCTGCACGCGCTTTCTCGCCTGCTGAACGAGGGCCGGGTCGATCAGGCCGAAATGGCTCTGCTGGTAGTCGGCAAACGGCGCGCTGGCAAGCTGGAGCTTGCTGTCGATGGCGCGTAAAACGGGAAGATCTTGGGTGGAGGCGTCGCCGCTGCCGTGCAGGGCCTGTGCGCAGAAAAACGTGAGATCGTGACCGAGGCGTTGCGGCGCCGGGCTCTGGCCCTGCAGCTGGCTGCGCAGTTGCAGATTGAGGCGGTTGAGCAGACGCTTGATGTCGAGATCGGGCGTGAGCCGTTTGGCGCCAATGGCTTCAAACAGGCCGCGTGCCAGCCACCACAGACTGGCAGTCGGGCCTTGGCTGTCGGCCTGCGCCTTGCGCGCCACCGCGTCGAGGTCGTGCATGGCGGACGGAATGTCTTGCCCGCGCAGCACATGCAGCAACGCCATCTCGAATTGGGCCCGACTGTCGGCGTTGAGCGGCTGGACATCCGGTAGGGCGGGGGCGTCGGGCCAGGTCCAGTCGTAGTCCCACAGATCGGCCGGGTGGATGCGCTCGGCATGCGCGAGTTCCATCAGGTCGCGGTACTGCGGATACAGCTTGAGCGCCGGCTCGTTCTTGCCGGCACGCTGGGATTCGAGATAGTCGACCAGGGCGTTGAAGCCGGCCTCGAAGCGTTGCAACGCCGACGCGTCGAGTGCTTCGGGATGTTCGATCAGCCGGTCCAGTGCATTTTCCGCCGCCTGCATCAGCCGGGCCGCGCCGAAAAACCCCAGAAGCTCGATGGCCCCTGCGGCCTGGTGCACTTGGGTGCGCGCGGCGCGCAGCCCGGATTTTTCGGCCTGATTCGACCCGAGAACGCCGTCGTCCTGCTGCAGGGCGGCGCGTTTGAGGGCCGTGCGGGCGGACTGGAGGTTGTCGCTGATCTGGTCGAGCAACCAGGCCAGCGGCCCCATGTCCACTTCAGGAGCAACTGGCACGGCGGGGTTCGAAGCGGAGACTGTGTTCATGCCGGAAAAGCCGAGAAACGGACGTTGGGATGCGAACGATGGGAAGCAGGACGTGGCTTAGCTGATCTTGAACCGCGAAACCGACTGACGCAGATCGTCGGCAACGCGAGCAAGTTCGCGCACCAGTGACGCGGTGGAGCGCGTGCCCTCGGATGTTTGCTCGGTCACGGTAAAGATGCTCTGGATGTTGTCGGCCACCTTGTTGGCCGAGCTGGCTTCGACCTGGGTCTGCTGCGAAATCTGGGTGATCAGCTCGGCAAGCTGGCGCGAGACCTGGTCGATCTGCGCCAGTGCGGCGCCGGCGTTGTCGGCCAGCTTGGCTCCTTCGACCACGCCCTGGGTGCTCTTTTCCATGGCGGCCACGGCGTCTTGCGTGTCGGTCTGAATGGTGCGCACCAGCGCGGCAATCTGCTTGGCGGATTCGGCCGAGCGTTCGGCCAGCCGCTGCACTTCCTCGGCCACGACCGAGAAGCCGCGGCCCGCTTCACCCGCAGATGCTGCCTGAATGGCGGCGTTCAAGGCCAGCACGTTGGTCTGTTCGGTGATGTCGGAAATCAGCTCGGTGATTTCGCCGATCTCCTGCGACGACTCGCCCAGCCGCTTGATGCGCTTGGAGGTGTCCTGGATCTGCTCGCGGATGCTGTTCATGCCGTCGATGGAGTTGCGCACCGCGCGCTGCCCTTGTTCGGCGGCTTGCAATGACTGATTCGCCACCTGGGCCGACTGCTGGGCCTGCACCGACACCTGGTTGATGCGCTGCGCCATGTCGAGCACCGATTGGCCGGTTTCGCGAATCTTGGTGAGCTGCTCATCGGCGCTCTGCATCAGGCGGTCCGAGGTGGTCTGCGCCTGTCCGGCACCTTCACCCACCTGGTCGGCCGTTTGCTGCACTTGTCCCACCAGGGTGCGCAGCTCTTCCACGGTGTAGTTGACCGAGTCGGCAATGGCGCCCGTAATGTCTTCGGTCACGGTGGCCTGCTGGGTCAGATCGCCCTCGGCCACGGTTTGCAGTTCGTTCATCAGCCGCAGAATGGCCGCCTGATTCGACTCGTTGGTGCGGCGCGCCTCAAGCTCCTGCCGCTCGGTCTGGCGGCGCTGCAGCTCCACCAGCGTGGCGCGCTGGCGGGCTTCATTGAGCATGATGTAAATCAGGTCGGTCGCCGCAATGATGGCCAGCAGACCCAGCAGGGCGATGAACACAACGGCTGGCCAGCTCACGCCCGTGCGGGCCGAATACAGGGTTTGCAGCTGATTGAGGTTGTCATAGAGCTGACCCGATGAGGCCAGCACGGCGTTTTGCGCCTCGCGGGCAGAGGCCAGGCCCGGCAGGTTGGACGGCAGCGTGCGGGCCGCAGCTTCCGTCTTGGTGTAAGCCTGAATGAGGTTTTGCAGTTGCTGCCGCGCCTGCGGATCGGTCAGGGCGGTGAGCTGCAGATCGGCGTTGCCGCCCAGCAGCCCCTTGCTCAGGTCATTGAAGGTGCTCAGGTCTTTGCCCAGGGTGAACACGGCTTCCGGGCGCACGCCCTGAAGCGAGAGGAAAGCGTCGGCCGATTTGTCGATGCGCTGGGTCAGCATGGTGAGCTGGCTGGCGGCGTTGATATTGCTGGCCGTCGAACGCTGCTGCAGCAGCAGCGAGGTAAGGGTTTGCGCGCTGTCGAGCAGGGCATCGGTCTGGCGGTTGATGTCTTTGAGTTGTTCCGCGGTGGTGGTCAGCACACCTTCCTGCTTGACGAGTTGGGCGGCGCTTTTGAGGCTGTTGTCGGTTTCCGGCCCGATTTTGTCGAGCAGCGGCTGTGCCCCCGCCGGCGGGGCGGTCTGCTTGAGCACGTCCACCTCGGACTTGAGGGCGTCGGCACTGGAGCGCACGGTGGCGAAGGCGTCTTTGCTGCCGAGCAAGGCCGCGTTCATCGAGCGCGCCAGCCGCTGCGACTGCGTCAGTGCCGCGCCGGAGGATTCGAGTTGCTTGGCGGAGTCGGCGGTGCCGCGCAGCACCACGATGAGGGTCAGACCGAGCAGCACCAGCGAGATGATGAGCAGCATGCCGAAAAAGCGCTGCTGCTGCGCCAGCGTCATGCGGCCGATCATGGGTAACCGGCAAATCAGCGGCTTGTTGCCCTGCGCCTGACCCAGTGCCGTGGCTGGATCGTTGATGCTGGAATCGATCTGTAGAGTTTCCTGTCCGGACCGGCCGAACGCCGTCGGCGCGATTTCGGTGTCGTTCTGAGAATCTTTGTTTTTCGTTCCGAACAGGGACGAGAGTAAGGACATGACCGCTCCGTGAGACGTGAAAGGCGTTGAAAATAAAACCGGCGTGCGAATGGTGTATCGAGGAATGCTGCAGTGCGAATCGCGTGATTCGAGGGAATCAGACGACGTTCAGAAATTGTTCGTTTTCAGCCAGAGCCAGCAGATCCACTTCACGCCAGAGCGTCTGGTTCTCGTCGCGAAATGCCGCGCCCAGCCAGGTGCGGGTCAGATCGCTGCTGATGCTGCGGTCGATCTGGAGTTGATCGGGGTTGCGCAGTCCAACCAGCTGATCGACCAGCAGCGCGGTGTTGAGATCCAGCGCGGCGGCGAACTGGATCAGCCGCGCCTGTGGTGTCAGGGCGGGCGCGGCGCCACCGGCGTCCTCGTCAATGAACTGCCCCAGATGTACCACGCCGCAGACCGGCCCGCGCAGGCTGACCAGGCCGTGGAACCAGGGCCGCGCATGCGGCAGGGGGGCGACGTGCTGCAGGGGGGAGATTTCTCCCGAGAACTCCAGCGGCAGCAGCAAGCGCGACGCGCCAGCCATCACCGCCAGCCAACGCGAGGGGGACTGTCCGCTTTGCGCCGCGTTCAGTCGTTGCGCGAGGTGGGTCTGGAATTCGCGGAGCGAGGCTCTGGACATGGGGGCGAGGGTGTCTTGAGTGGAATCAGGCGGTGCGCGGCGTCAAGCGATGGCGCGGATCTTGTCGAGCAGCTCCGTCGCGTTGACCGGCTTGATGACATAGTCGGAGGCGCCTTGGCGCATGGCCCAGACCTTGTCGGTTTCGAGTCGTTTGCTGGTGCACATGATGACTGGAATGTTGGAGTAGGCCGGGTCGCGCGTGATCTGCCGCGTGAGCTGAAAACCATTCTGACCGGGCATGACCACGTCCATCAGGATGAGATCGGGCTTGGTGGCGGACAGCATGGCCAGCGCCTGCTCCCCGTTTTCCGCCGTGTTCACGGCGTAGCCATGTTTGACGAGCAGGTCGGACAGGAAATAGAGCTCGGTATTGGAATCGTCAACGATGAGAATATTGTGAACTGGCATGGCAGTCAGAAAAGAGGTTGGGTCAGATGCCCGACAAGGCGACGGTCAGATGGCGCTTGACCGCGTCGAGCAGTTGATCTTTGGTGAAGGGCTTGGTGAGGTAGTCCTGGGCGCCCACCATGCGGCCGCGCGCTTTGTCGAACACGCCGTCCTTGCTGGACAGCATGACGATGGGAATCGGGGCGAACTTGCCACTGCGACGGATGACAGCCACGGTCTGATAGCCGTCGAGACGGGGCATCAGGATGTCGCAGAAAATCAGGTCGGGATGGTGATCGTTGACTTTGGACAAGGCGTCGAAACCATCGTCGGCGAGCAGCACCTCATAGCCTGCCTGCTTGAGAAAAATCTCGGCGCTGCGGCGAATGGTGTTGCTGTCATCGATGACCAACACTTTGAATGGGCTGGTAGGCGCAACCATGCACATCCTTTGCAAAAGGTGGAAAAGTGAAGCTGAGGTGAAGCTGGTCTCAAACCGAGATGGTGACTGCCGTTCCCGATTAAACCGGCACCATCTCAAAATCTTCCTTGCGTGCACCGCACTCTGGACAGGTCCAGTTCATTGGAACGTCTGCCCAGCGCGTACCCGGTGCGATTCCGCTTTCTGGATGACCCTCGGCTTCAGAGTAAATGAAGCCGCAAATCAGGCACATCCAATTGTTAAGCTCTAGTTTGTCCACAGCGTATCGGGGTCAGAGTGAAGATTCAACGATTCTATGACCCGCTGTTGCATTTTGACCCACATTACGAGAGCGTGAGACGCGCGCCTGATCGCCCACCTGCCGTAGATCAAGGCCGCAGAGCGAGTCCGCTTGCGCCGCCTTGCAGTCGCATTACTATGGTCGCATGATGAATGAATCCTCTGAATCCCCGTCGGCCGTGATGTTCTTCAACGCAGCCGATCCCAGCGGCAGCGCTGGACTGGCCGCCGATCTGGCCTCTTGCTCCGCAGTGGGCTGTCATCCGCTGCCGGTCACCACGGCGCTCTGGGTGCGCGATACCGCGGAAATTTTCGACACCATCGAGATCGAGGCCGATGCCGTGGTGGAGCAGGCGCGCGCCGTGCTCGAAGACGTTGAAATCTCCGCCTGGAAGGTTGGCTTTCTGGGAACGGTCGACGTGGTGAATGCCGTGGCCGAACTGCTGGCCGACTACAGCCAGGTGCCGCTCGTCACCTATGCGAGCAACTTCCACGTACTCGACGAAGCGCAGGCCGACGATTACATCAAGGCCATGCAAGACCTCATCTTGCCGCAGACCCGTGTGCTGACTGGCAACCAGAGCGCGCTCACCCAGTTGTTGCTGCCCGAGTGGGACGGCGAAACCCCGCCCACGCTGGAGGCCTTGATGCACAAGGCGCAGCAGCTCGGGGTGCAATACCTGCTTGTTACTGGCATGCTGGCCAGCGAGGGCAAGGTGGAAAACGTGCTGATGAGCCCGCGCCGCGTGCTGTTGCGCGAGAGTTTCGAGCTGTTCGAAGCCGGCTTTACCGGCGCCGGAGACACGCTCTCGGCGGTGCTCACCGCCATACTGGCCAACGGCGCCAAACTCGATCAGGCCGTGCACGAGGCCATCGAATATCTCGATCATTGCCTGGACTTCGGCTACCGGCCCGGCATGGGCCAGGTCGTGCCCGACCGCTTTTTCTGGGCGCAGCCGAGCGAAGACGACGATGAGAGCGCGGGCGAACCGGGAACTCCGACCTTGCAATGATGTCCTTCTGAATCTGTCGCCAGACAGACCCTACTGCCCCCGCATCGCCCTGTTCTCCGGGGCGATGTCCGTTTGAGACTTTGCGCCATGTCCGTCAACAACCAGCAACTCTTCGACCGCGCCCAGCGCACCATTCCCGGCGGCGTGAATTCCCCCGTGCGCGCCTTTCGCCAGGTGGGCGGCGTGCCCCGCTTCATCGACCATGCCGAAGGCCCGTACATGATCGACGCCGAGGGCACGCGCTTCATCGACTACATCGGTTCCTGGGGTCCGATGATTGCCGGGCACGCCCATCCCGAGGTGATCGACGCGGTGCAGCGCGCGGCCACCCGTTCGCTGAGTTTCGGCGCGCCCACCGCCGATGAGATCGACATGGCCGAGGCCATTTGCAAGCTCATGCCGGCCGTCGAGCAGGTGCGGCTGGTCTCCAGCGGTACCGAAGCCGGCATGAGCGCGTTGCGCCTGGCGCGCGGCTTCACCGGGCGCGACGCCATCGTCAAGTTCGAGGGCTGCTACCACGGCCACGCCGACAGCCTGCTGGTCAAGGCCGGCTCGGGGCTGCTGACCTTCGGCAACCCCAGTTCCGCCGGGGTGCCGGCCGACGTGGCCAAGCACACCCTGGTGCTCGAATTCAACAACATTCCACAAATCGAAGAGCTGTTCGCCGCGCGCGGGCACGAGATCGCCTGCGTGATGGTGGAGCCCATCGCCGGCAATATGAACTTCATCCGTGGATCGGCGGCATGGCACCAGCGCCTGCGCGAGCTCTGCACCGAGCATGGCGCGCTGCTGGTGTGGGACGAAGTCATGACCGGTTTCCGCGTGGCGCTGGGCGGGGCGCAGCAGGTCTACGGCATTCGGCCCGATCTGGTGGTGATGGGCAAGGTCATTGGCGGCGGCATGCCGCTGGCAGCGTTTGGCGGTCGCGCCGACGTGATGCACAAGCTCTCGCCGCTGGGCGCGGTCTATCAGGCCGGCACCCTGTCGGGCAACCCGGTGGCCGTGGCGGCGGGCATGGCGCAGTTGCGGCTGATTCAGCAGCCCGGCTTTTATGCGCAACTGAGCGCGACGACACAGCAACTGATGCGCGGCCTGGATGCCGCAGCCGCGCGGCATGGCGTGCCGTTCCGCACCGATAGCGAAGGCGGCATGTTCGGCTTCTACTTTGCGGACAAGCTGCCGCGCAACTACCCGGATATGGCGACGGCCGATGTCGAGGTGTTCAAGCGCTTTTTCCACGCCATGCTCGATCGCGGCGTGTATCTGGCACCGAGCATGTACGAGGCCGGATTCGTCTCGGCAGCGCATACCGATGCAGTGATCGACGCCACCCTGCAGGCGGCAGACGCGGCGTTCGCCGAACTGGCCAGGCGCTGAACCGCGCCCGGGAAAACGCCGGGCCGCCCCAAGTTTTCCCAGCCCCCTCGGGGGGGCAGCGCAGGCGAAGCCGGAGCGTGGGGGCAACGCAGCGAAAACGCCGGGCCGCCCCAAGTTTTCCCAGCCCCCTCGGGGGGCAGCGCAGGCGAAGCCGGAGCGTGGGGGCAACGCAGGGAAAAC
>JAFGXB010000238.1 GCA_016936875.1 Burkholderiaceae bacterium
CTGTTTGCGATACGCCGGGGTTTGCAGCCGTGCCTCCTCTTCCGGGTTGCTGATGAAGGCGGTTTCCACCAGCATGGACGGGATGCTGGGGGATTTCAACACGGCAAAGCCCGCCTGCTGCACCTGCTTGGAATGCAGATGGACCAGTTCCCCCATTTTCCCCAGCGTGGGGCGTGCCATTTTCAGGCTGGCGTTGATCTTCGCCGTGGTGGACATGTCGAGCAACACCTTGGCCACCTGGTAGCTGCGCGAGTTGATGTCGATACCGCCAATGGCGTCGGCGGCGTTTTCGCGCTGCGCCATCAGCCGGGCTTCCACGCTGGAGGCGCCGCCATCCGACAGGCAATACACCGAAGCGCCACGCGCCTGCGGCGTGAACCAGCCGTCGGCATGGATGGAGGTGAACAGATCGGCGTTGGCCGACTGCGCCTTTTCCACCCGGGTCCACAGCGGTACGAAATAGTCGCTGTCGCGGGTCATCATCACCCGCATGTGCGGCGTGTTCATCGCCAGATCGCGCAGATGGCGGGCGATGAGCAGCACCACGTCCTTTTCATGCACGCCGCTGGGGCCCGTGGCACCAGGGTCTTCGCCGCCGTGACCTGGGTCGATGGCCAGCAGCACGCTGCGGAAGTTGCGCCGGTCGCGGCGGACTGGGTCTGGGCGCTGCGTGGGGGTGTTGTCAGCAAGAACCTGGGGCGGCTGCGGCGCAGCTTGCGCATCGTCGAGCTCGCTGCGGTGTTTGCGAATCCAGTCGCCGAGCGAGTCTTGCTGCCCGGAGCGGGCCTGTGCGAGGGTTTGCGGCGGGGTGGTCCGGGTCGCGTCCGCGCCGGGTGGGTGTTCCCGGTCCAGCGCCTCCTGCTGCTGCATGAAAGCCATCAGCCGGTCGCCGGAATGCGCGGGGTAGAGATCGAATACCAGCCGGTTTTGATAGGCGGCCACAGGCAACAGGCTGAACACCTGCGGCTTGACCGCCTGCTTCAGGTCGATCACCAGACGCACCACGTCGGGCTTGTACTGGCCGACACGCACGTCCTTGATGAAAGGATCGTCCGATTTCACCTTGCCGGCAAGTTCGCGCAACTGGTTGTCGAGTTGCAGGCCCTGAATGTCGACCACGAGCCGGGGCGGATCGCTGAGCACTTGATGGGTGGCGCTCAGGGTACCGTCGGACTCCAAGGTCAGCCGGGTGTATTCCGGTGCGGGCCAGACGCGGATGGACATCAGCGTGGCCCCGCGGGCGAGCATGGGCGTGGTCAGCAGCAGCACCAGGCTGGACGATTGCACAAGAAAGCGGCGGCGTGGTGTGGTCATTCTTCAGCTCCTGCTCAAAAGCCGGGTTGCTGGCGCCAACCACGGCATCAGCCGGACTTCAGTCGCTCCGGCAAGGCGCGTAACAAGGTCAATCCCGTTGCAGTTCCGGCCTGCACAACACATTGGCGTTGTGCATCAGTCGGCTCCAGGTGCACAGTCAGATCGGCGGCGGGCAGTAAACCCGGTGCGCGCTGCGGCCACTCGACCAGACTCACTCCCGATCCGCCAACCACATCGCGCAGCCCAGAATCTTCCCATTCTTGCGGGTCTGAAAAGCGATAAAGATCAATGTGATAGGCGGAGGTCTGAAGAGTTCCCTTGAATTGTAGGTCGGGAATGTCGATGGTGTACTCCTCCACCAGACTGAAACTTGGACTTTTGATGCGTCCTTGCACGCCCAGCGTCCGCAGAAAGGCGCGCGCAAAGGTGGTTTTCCCTGCGCCGAGGTCACCTTCTAAGGTGATGAGCAGGTGTGGCGCGGGGTGTTGCGCCCACGCCAACGCCACGGCCTGCGCCAGCGCATTGGTGTCGGATTCGTCGGCAAGCAGGAGGTGCGAGGCGGCAAGGGGCATGGAGGGATTTCTAGAATGACACGGATGGAGCAACGCAGCGCAACGCCCGAACACCTGTCTACGCTGGCGCAAGACATCAAACAGCAGGGACGCGCGCTGGGATTCTCGCAAATCGGCATCAGCGGCGTGGATCTCGGCGCGGCTGAAGCGCCGTTGCTCGCGTGGCTGGCCGCGGGGCATCATGGCGAGATGGACTATATGCAGCGCCACGGCCTCAAGCGCGCCCGGCCTACGGAATTGGTGCCAGGCACACTGCGAGTCATCACCGCACGGATGGACTATCTGCCGCGCCACGCGGAGCCCGCTTGGCGTGAAGTGGAGTGGCAGCGGCTGGGGCAGCCCGCAGCCGCCAATGTCTCGCTATACGCCCGCGGACGCGACTATCACAAGGTGATGCGTGCGCGGCTGCAACAACTGGCCGATTTCATCGCCGCACGCATCGACCCCGGCGTGGTGCGCGTCTTCACCGACTCCGCCCCGGTGCTTGAGGTGGAACTGGCTGCGCGCGCCGGTCTGGGCTGGCGCGGCAAGCACACCTTGCTCCTCACCCGCGACGGCGGATCGATGTTCTTTCTCGGAGAAGTGTTCGTCGGCCTGCCGCTGCCGGTGGATGCGCCCGTTACCGCGCACTGCGGCAGTTGCACCCGTTGCATCACCGTCTGCCCAACCCAGGCGATCCTCGGGCCGGAACAACTCGATGCCCGGCGCTGCATTTCCTACCTCACCATCGAACATGCCGGGCCCATTCCCGTGGAACTACGCCACCTGATGGGCAACCGCATCTACGGCTGCGACGACTGTCAACTGGTCTGTCCCTGGAACCGCTACGCCCAGCGCAGCCCCCTGCCTGATTTCGATTCGCGCCATGGTCTCGATCAAGCCGGGCTGCTGGATCTGTGGGGCTGGACGGAGGCGCAGTTTCTGCAACGGACTGAAGGCAGCGCCATCCGCCGCATCGGCTTTGCGCGCTGGCAGCGCAACCTGGCGGTCGCCCTGGGCAACGGCCTGCGCGAAAGCAACGATTTGGCCTGGCGCCAAGCGGCCCGCCACGCATTGCAAAGCGCCGCGCCAAACGCAAATTTGCTGCTGCGCGACCACATCAATTGGGCCTTGACCCAAGCCGACGAGAGGCCAAATGCCGCGAGCCGGTAGAATGCACGGTTTCGTCGGGGCGTAGCGCAGCCTGGTAGCGCATCTGCTTTGGGAGCAGAGGGTCGGAGGTTCGAATCCTCTCGCCCCGACCAAAAAATACCTAGTAAATCAATGAGTTGCAGAACAAGCCCACGCCAACAACGTGGGCTTTTTTTCGTCAAATCAGGCACTCAGTGGGAGCGCATTCCCCCTCAATTCCCCCCAGACCGCCCCGAGATGTCCCTTTGCTGGACACCCCTGGATTCCCCCCACAGGGGGATGTTCAGCGCTTCATCCCCCTGTTTCGCTGCAAGTCGGCTTCCAACACCATCCGCACATAGCGGGCGTAAGGGATGCCCTTGGCTTTGGCCTTGGCGCGCACCGCGTCCATCAGGGCGGCGGGCAGGCGCATATTCAGCGCGGCTTCCTTCTTCGCCACCTCGAAGCGCATCGGCTTGAACTGTTTGAAGTCAAGACCGGAAAGGTCTTGCTCCAGGAACGCTTCGGCTTCGGCGTCCGTCTTGAATTCAGGGACTCGTTTCATAGTTGCTCGCCTCCTTCGCGTGCATGTAGCGGGCACTGATTGGGCGGATGACGCCGCCCCGAAACGCGAACGCTACGAACATGGCCCGGCCATCGACCCGGCCTGCCGCCATGTGTCGGCTCTCAGCCAATGTGGTGTGCTTGAGGTCAGGCGCAACACGCGCTTGGCCTTCGAGAAACAGCCGTTCGATTTCCTCACGGGAGATGTGATGGATGCCTCCCTCCCTACGGGGATTGAGACAGGAGGAGTGCGGAGATGAACGCGCAGCCGTTCGGGAGTGGGCTTGCCGCCAGGGTGGCGGGGTGGGTCCCCAAGTGGATACGGCATCGATGTGCCCAAGGCGTGATAGACCACGGTCTTCACAAACACCATCGCAGACCCGAGATGAATCGTAAGACTGGCATGAGCGCAGGGCAAATCATGGGCATGATCGACGGCATGCAGGTTGTGGGACTGGACATCGCCAAACTGGTGTTCCAGATGCACACGGTGGACATGGCCACGGGCGAGATCGTCAACGTGCAGATCAAGCGCAGCAAAATGCTGGAGCATTTCGCCAACCGGGCGCCGTGCGTGATCGGGATGGAGGCGTGTGGCGGCGCACACCATTGGGCACGCGAGTTGGGCGGGCTGGGCCATGAAGTGAGGCTGCTGCACGCCAAGGCGGTGCGGCCGTTCGTGTCGGGCAACAAGACCGATGCAGCGGACGCGCGGGCGATCTGGCTGGCGGTGCAGCAGCCGGGCACCAAGTGCGTGGGCGTGAAGTCACTGTCGCAGCAGGCCACGCTGACGCTGCACCGCCAGCGCGAGCTGTTGATGAAGATGCGCGTCATGCAGACCCATGCGCTACGCGGACTGCTCTACGAGTTCGGCGCCGTCTTCGCCAAGGGGACCAAAGCCATGCTGGGTGAGGTCGAAGCGGCGCTGGAGTCGCTCTCGACCAAGCTGCCGCAGATGGTGCTGGAGAGCCTGCGCGAGCAGGTGGCGCGTATCAAGGCGCTGGGCGAGGACATGGCCGCCATCGAGAAACGTCTGGCCTTGCAGTTACGCCAGGACGAGGCCATGCGGCGCATCGCCGAGATCCCCGGCGTCGGGGTGCTCACCGCCACGGCGGCGATCGCCACCATGGGCGACGCCCACGCCTTTGGCTCGGCGCGCGAGTTCTGCGCCTGGCTGGGCCTGGTGCCCAAGCAGTGGGGCACAGGGGGCAAGGTGCGCCTGCAGGGCATCTCCAAACGCGGCGACGCCTACGTGCGCACGCTGCTCATCCACGGCGCGCGCTCGGTGCTCATGCACGCCAAAGAACCGGGGCCGTGGTTGGAGCAGATCCGAGCCCGGCGCCCGGCCAACGTGGTCATCGTTGCGCAGGCGGCCAAGATGGCGCGAACGATCTGGGCCGTCACGGCTCGGCAACAGCCCTACCAGAGAGGCTACCGCAGCGTGCGGCCGGAAGCGGCCTGAACGAAAAGGCAGCCCTTGATCCACTCAACCTATCGAAAGGAATGGACCGCTTTGTAGGCGATAAGGCAGCAAGACGCAGCGTGATGTGAACCGGTCGGACCGGGACAAGCCAAACCTGTATGGGGTGCCGGACTTCCACAGTCCGCTCTAGGAGATGAGGCGCTTGTCCGCGAATGACATCGGGGCCCGCAATTGATCTGGGCAACCAGATCAATATGCAACCAAGGCCGGATATAAGGCAGCAGCCGACTTCTTCACAACACAACGCCAATTGCTCTTGATCGCCGGGAGGCATCCATATAAAACCCCATGCTTCCCGCACTTAGGCCAGTTACCGCTGTCCCAGTCGAACCCCGCTATTTTCATGGATTCATCGTAGATCAATGTCTACACAAAAGCAATGCATTTCAGCGACTCATTCCCCGGTCGTTCTCGCGGTGCTGCACGCGCTGCCTCGCCAGCCCGCCCACCTCCCGCATGAATCCGGCATAACGCCCGCCCAGCGCCTTGCGGCTGTGCGCGTTCGCTGCTGCCACGTCGCCGCCCTGCTGTTCGATGCGCTCCATGCCGCGCATCCAGTCCTGCACGGCGCGGGTTCTCGCCGCATCGGTCAGGGCCTGCTGCCAGGCGGCCAGCGCCGCATCGACCGCCCGCATTCCGGGCGGGCCAGTCTCGGCCTCGGTTTCGGCTGCCTCGGCACGCGCGATGATTTCGGCAACCCGCTTCGCCCGCGCCTCGGCTTCGGCCTCGATCTGCCGCGCCGTCGTGCCTCGCAAAACATCCAAGAGGTGCGGGCGAGGCTGCTCCTGCTCGTCCGGCGGCACGGCCCGGCTCACGGCAGGCACGGCCTGCCGGGATGTTTGCCTGCGCTGCCGTTCATCTTGCACCACGGCCTGCAAGTCGGCGTCCATGACCTCAAGGCCCAGCCGTACCGCCTGCCGCGCCGCCCGCTCCCGAAACTCACTGCTGCCAGTAATGTCCACCTTGCCGCCATACTTCTGCGCGGCCAGGCGCAGGGCGGCTTCCAGGCTGTCATCCCCCTTGTCGTGCAGCACGATACGCGGGCCGGTGTCGGTGAACCGTTCCCGCCCGTCTGTTCCCCGGTACAACACAGTCTGCCGCTTGTGGTCGATCTGCGCTTCCAGACCGGCCAGGGTGAGTTTGCGCAGCGGGTCGAGTTCTTCGCCCTCGATGCCGTCCACCTGCTGGTTCTTCTTGCGCCGCTCGCGGTAGCGAATGCCGCGCAGCGCGGCCTGCGCCGCTTCATCGCCCTGCGCGGCTTCTCGCTCAACCCACTTGCGCCACACTTCCTGTTTGGGCAATTTGACTGAGAGCGCCTTGCGCTGCGCCGCCTGCCGCTTCTGCAAGGCCTCGCGCTGCTGCGCCGCCCTGAGCGCCCACAGGGAGGACTGCACCACGGCCAGCGGCTGGCCAGACTGCTGGGCCTGCGCCGTCAACGCCTTGCGTTCCTCGCGCAACTGGACGGTCAGCGCCGCCCGCTCGGCCCGATGCTGCTGCACCAGCGCGGCCCTTTGCTTCGGCCTGTCCTGCCGCGCCGTGTCCTGCTCGGCCTTGAACCGCGCCGCCAGCACCTTGCGCGCCGCCGACCGCTCCAAACGCCGCGCCGTCCGCTCATCGGCGATCAACCCGCGTACAGGCCCGTCCGCCTGCGCCGACAATCGGCCCGCATCGAGTGACTTCTGATAACTCACCGAAGCCGCAGGCAGTTTGTCCGGTGGCGGCTGCCAAGGGCCAAGGCGCTTCTCCAGTTCCGCCTTGCTCGCCCAGCGCCCCAACTGCGACGCCTTGGCCGCAAGCGTGCGCCCATCATCGAGCCGGGTCGTCACCACCATCCCCGAACCCTTCGGCTCGATATGCAGCCCGTACCGTGCCACCTGCTGATGCAGCCGTTCCCACGTCACCCCCGGCGTATCGAGCGCCGCCTTGATCGCCTTGGCAGGCCCGCCCGCCGCCCAAGCCTGAAACGACGCCGCCGCCTCACGGTGCGCCGCATCTGCC
>JAFGXB010000239.1 GCA_016936875.1 Burkholderiaceae bacterium
CAGCGGCATTCCCGCCGCAGATTTTGACGCCGTCATCGGCCAACGTCTGCTGAACGATGCCCCGGCGGGCACGGTGTTGCAGTGGGAGAACCTCAAAAAATGAGCTTTTACTCCAACCCCTGGAGTGCAACGCGCAGCGGTGGCAGCGCGTTTTGCGCGGTGTCCCACACGACGTCCTGATCCATGTCGAGAAACCGTGCGCGATGCGATCGTGCATGCCACGCCTATTCCGCCAAGGAATTTGAGGCGATGTGCCGACAAAATCAGGATAGCGGTCCACAGCAGTTTAGGCGGCGACACCTCAAGGACACGCGCATCGTCCGTACACGCCTCGCAGGAAAAATATTGCACACCCGCTTCATGGCCGAAATGGATCGGTATTCCCTCGAAATTGCGGCATCATTCATCCCAGGACCCGGTCGTGCTTGCTGCGGTGGCTTTTTACAGCCCACGACCCTCAAGTCTGACAGGCTCCCAGGCACACCAACACAGACAATATGGCCACCCTGATCCCCGCGCTGAGCTCCTGCGTTTCGCGCATGACGGCTGGCGAGCGTCGCACCGCCGAGCGCCTGGAAAGCAAGCTCGACGCCGACTACCTGCTCTGGTACGACGTGGCCGTCGGCCCCAAACATCAGCACCCTGACTTTGTGGTCATGCACCCGCGCCGGGGCATCCTGATTCTGGAGGTCAAGGACTTCCGGCTCTCCACCCTCATCCAGGCCAACAAGCAGACCTGGGACATCCACGGCGAACTCGGCCCCAAGACCATTGCCAACCCGCTGGAGCAGGCGCGGCAATACGCGCACCAGGTGGTTCACGCGCTGGAGCGCGACCCGCAACTGGTGCAGCACGCGGGCCGGCACCAGGGCAAGCTGGCCTTTCCGTGGAGCTACGGCGTGGTGCTGCCCAACATCACCCGCGCGCAGTTCGACAAGGCCGAACTCGCCCACGCCATCGAGCCGCACCGCGTGGTCTGCCAGGACGAGATGCTTGATGCCGTCGAGCCCGAAGCGCTGCAAAGCCGCCTGTGGGACATGTTCCCCTTCATGATGGGCGGCGTCATGTCGCTGCCGCAAATGGACCGCGTGCGCTGGATTCTGTTCCCCGAGGTGCGGGTGTCCGTGCCCGGCACGGCAAACCTGTTCGACGATGGCGACGAAGCCGCCGAGCTGCCCGACATCATGCGCGTGATGGACCTACAGCAAGAGCAGCTCGCGCGCAGCCTGGGCGACGGTCACCGCGTCATTCACGGCGTGGCCGGCTCGGGCAAAACCATGCTGCTGGGCTACCGCGCGGAGCACCTGGCCAAGGCCGTCAACACCAAGGCCGCAGCGGCCAGCAAACCCATCCTCATCCTTTGCTACAACGAACCGCTGGCCCGGCAGCTCGCCAGTGTGATGGCCGCCAAAGGCATTGCCGAGCGCGTGCACGCCGTGCACTTCCACAAATGGTGCCGCGACCAACTGGTGGCCTACGGACAAGACCTGCCCGCAAACAACCAGTCCGTCACCGACAAGATGGCCGACATGGTCCAGCGCGTCATCACCGGCGTGGACCGCCGCCAGATTCCCAGCGGGCAATACCAGGCCGTACTCATCGACGAAGGCCACGACTTTGCGCCCGAATGGCTGCGCCTCGTTGTGCAGATGGTCGACCCCGCCACCAACAGCCTGCTCGTGCTGTTCGATGATGCGCAGAGCATCTACGAACGCGCGCAGAAAAAGAACTTCCGCTTCAAGAGCGTGGGCATCCAGGCGCAGGGGCGCACCACCATCCTCAAGATCAACTACCGCAACACGCGGCAGATATTGCAGATTGCCAGCCACGTTGCTGCGGAATACATGTACCCCCACGCTCCGCCGCTGCGCGGGTCGCTGCCCCCCGAGGGGGCTGATCCAGCTTGTGGCGGCCCGGCGCCGGATCGTCGACTCACCGCCGACGACAGAGACGACGACGGCGTGCCCCTGCTCAAGCCCGTGAGCTGTGGCCGCGAGGGCGAAGCGCCCGTCATCATCCGCCTGCCCACCCTGCGCGACGAAGCCGCCCAGGTAGCCGAACACCTCAGCGCCGCCCACCGCGAAGGCCACGCCTGGGGCGACATGGCCATCCTTTGCCGACACTGGAGCGAAATGGATTTATGCGCTGACGTGCTCACCCGGCGCGGCCTGCCGCACCAGATGCGCAAAAAGATCGGCCAGTTCAACCCCGGCCACGACAGCATCAAGGTGATGACCCTGCACGCCAGCAAAGGCCTGGAGTTCCCCGTGGTGGCCCTGGTGGGCGTGGGCCACATGCCCGCCAAAGGCGAAGACGAGCGCGAGGAGGCGCGGCTGTTCTATGTGGGCGCGACGCGGGCAACGCAGCGGCTGGTGATTGGGGCGAGTGGCAGCGGAAAATTCGCTGCGCGCCTGTAGGCAACAGGCGAGATCTGCCGCTGATACCCAGCCAGTTTCATGGTCACACTGCGCTGAGCGCGTCGGCCACCTTCTGCGTGGCCGCGATCAGATCCTTCACTAGCCGCTCGTCCACTTCCAGCATGCCTTCGTATTCGCCGAGGTTGCGTTTGTTGTGACACAGGTCGAGCACGCGCCAGACCTCCGGTCCCAGCCCCAGCGTGTGCGGCAGCGCCTGAAAGACGATGTAGCAGCGGTTGGCGGCGCGGTAGCCCTTGGCGCGCAGCGCGGCCAGGCACAGGGCGTGGGCAGCGTTGTAGGCCAGGTCAAAGCGACTCTCCAGCGCCAAAGTGGTGTGACCTGCATCCACCAAACGGGCGCGGCCCGTGCGCAGCAAGTCGGCGATCTCGGCCACCTGGGCGGCTCAGGTTTTCAAGCGGGTTGGTCGGGCTCATGTTGCGGTGATTCCTCCTGGCCGATCAGCCCTATCTTTGGCTGTTGCATCACGCGCTTGATGAACGCATTGTCGCCCTGCAGCCGGGCGCGGAAATCGGCGGCGGTGTAGATCGCCGGGTTGATCGGGCGGCCCAGCGTCTGGCTCGCATCCTCCAGCCCACCCAACACATCGCCATAGCCCAGCGTGTCGCTCACCACCAGCAGGTCCACGTCGCTCGCAGCCGTGTCCTCCTGTCTCGCCATGGAGCCGAACACAAAGGCCTGCTCGATCTGCGGAGCCAGCGGCGCCAGGGCAGCGCGCAGCACATCGGCCAGCCCCATCGTCTTGAGCACCAGCCCGCGCAATTCGGCAAACACTGGCGACGCCACATTGGCCTGAAAGTGCTTCTGGTTGCCCTGCTTACGCACCGTGAGCAAACCCGCCGCGGCCAGATCGGCCAGCTCACGCTGCACCGCACCCGCGCCCGACTGCGCCAAGCCAATCACCTCGTTCGTGTAAAAGCTACGATCTGGCGTACCGAACAGCACGGCCAGTACGCGCTGACGCACCTTGGGGAAGAGGGCGTCGGCTGCGGACGATGAGGCTGGTGTCTTTTTTGTACCCATATTGGGTTTGATGATACCCAAAAAAGGTTTTATGAAGTGATTTGCCACCCGGTCGAGAGCAAAACCCCTCATGCCGTCCACCACGAAGGACACGGCCACTACAACGTGGGACATGTGCGCCGAATTCCTGCGCAAACACAACCTGCCACACCGGGTGCGCCGGAACTCATCCAGCGTGTTCGGCCGCACGCCAGCATGGCCTGGAATTCCCTGTAGTAGCCCTGGTGGGCGTGGGCCAGATGCCCTCTCAAGAAACAGAATTGAGGGCAGCCGCGTTCATGCAGCCGCCCCCAACGGGTTGACCTGGAATCCCAGCGCCGCCGCGCGACG
>JAFGXB010000240.1 GCA_016936875.1 Burkholderiaceae bacterium
ATGATAGCGGAGTGACTTCCGCGCACCTCGCGCACGAAGGCCGCGAACGCGCCCTGGATGGCATAGGCGCCGGCCTTGCCGAAGGGCTCGCCGCTGGCGATGTAGTCGGAAATGTCTTGTGCGCTCAATGGGGCAAACCGCACTTGAGAGGTCTGCAGCGCCGCAAACTGCGCCGCGCCGCGTTGCACGCAGACGGCGGTGAGCACCGCGTGCGTGCGGCCGGACAGGGTGCGGAGAATGCGCGCGGCGTCGGCGGCGTTTTCCGGCTTGCCGTAGAGGGTGCCGTCCAGCGCCACGGTGGTGTCGGCGCACAGCAGCAGCGCTGTTTCGGACGAAACCTCGGGGTGCCGATGTGCCAGGCGGTGCCGCGCGGCCTCCAGTTTCAGGCGGGTGACGCGCTGCACATAATCAGGCGGCGCTTCGCCGGGGAGCGCGGCTTCCAGCGCCTCGCTGTCTTCGTCGGGCAAGGGCGCGAGCAGCGCAAAGTCCACGCCGACCTGTCGCAGCAAATCCTGCCGCCGCGGGCTGGCCGATGCGAGAAAAATCGAGAGGGGCTGGATGCTGGCCGGTCGGGTTTGCATGCGGTGCAGGGCGGGCTGAATGGAGACGCCATTGTCCGTGTAAACAACTTTCCCGCCGTGTTGTGCGCTTTCCGCGCCCCAAGCCCGACAGACTCCTAGAATTTGGCCATGCATATCCACATCCTTGGCATTTGCGGCACCTTCATGGGCGGGCTGGCGGCGCTGGCGAAAGAGGCCGGACACCGCGTGACCGGCTGTGACGCGCAGGTCTATCCGCCCATGAGCACCCAGCTACAACAGCTCGGCATCGAACTGATCGAGGGGTATGGCACCGACCAGCTCGCGCTCAAACCCGATCTGTGGGTCGTTGGCAATGTGGTTGCGCGCGGCAACCCCTTGATGGAGGCCGTTCTCGACGCCGCCCAGCCCTACGTCAGCGGGCCGCAATGGCTGGCCGAACATGTGCTGCAAGGCCGCTGGACGCTCGCGGTTGCTGGCACCCACGGCAAGACGACCACCACGTCCATGCTGGCGCACATTCTCGACGTTGCGGGGCTGAACCCCGGCTTTCTCATCGGCGGCGTGCCGCTGGACTTTGGGCAGTCGGCGCGGCTGGGGGGCGACAAGGCACTCCCCAACCCAACCCTCCCCACGTCTGGGGAGGGAGAAAGCTCCTCCTCCACAGCGTGGGGGAGGTTGGGAGGGGGAGGCTTTTTCGTCATCGAGGCCGACGAATACGACACCGCGTTTTTCGACAAACGCTCCAAATTCGTGCACTACCGCCCGCGCACCGCCGTGCTCAACAACCTGGAGTTCGACCACGCCGACATCTTCCCCGATCTTGCCGCCATCGAAACCCAGTTCCACCACTTGGTGCGCACCGTGCCGCGCAGCGGTCAGCTCGTGGTCAATGCCCGCTCGGATGCGCTTGCCCGCGTGCTGGCGCGCGGATGCTGGAGCGAGGTCGTGCGCTTCGATGATGTCGAGCAAGGCTGGAGCGCACAGGGCGGCGAGCAGGAATTCGAGGTGCTGCTTGGCGGCAAGCGCATCGGCGCGGTGCGCTGGGGGCAGACCGGCGCGCACAACCGCAGCAACGCGCTGGCGGCCATTGCCGCCGCGCAGCACGCCGGGGTGTTTGCCGATGAAGCCTGCGCCGCGCTGTGCAGCTTTCAGGGCGTGAAACGCCGCATGGAACTGCGCGGCACGGCGGGCGGCGTGCAGGTGATTGACGACTTCGCGCATCACCCCACGGCCATCGCCACCACTCTTGCCGGGTTGCGCCAGCAAATGCAGGCAGACGCGCAGACCCCATCCGGCCCGGGCCGCATCCTCGCGGTGTTCGAGCCGCGTTCCAACACCATGAAGCTCGGCCCGATGAAAGCCCTCCTGCCCGGTGCACTGGACAGCGCCGACCTCAGCTTTGGCTACGCCGGCGGCCTGGGCTGGAACCTTGGCGAAGCCCTCCAGCCGCTGGGCGCCAGGGCGCAAGCGTTCGACGACCTCGGCGCGCTGGTGGCCGCCGTCGCCAGCGCGGCGCGGCCCGGCGACCGCGTGCTGGTCATGAGCAACGGCGGCTTCGGCGGCGTGCACGACAAGCTGCTGCAGGCGCTCGCCGCCCGCACCTCAAGTGACGCACCCACCCCTCAATCCTGAAAGTCATTCCATGTCCGGCAACACTCTCGGCCTGCTGTTTGCAGTCACCACCTTCGGCGAATCGCACGGTCCGGCCATCGGCTGTGTCATCGACGGCTGCCCGCCAGGCATGGACCTGTGCGAAGCCGACATCCAGCCCGATCTCGACCGCCGCCGCCCCGGCACGTCGCGCCACGTCACCCAGAGGCAGGAAGCCGATCAGGTGGAAATCCTCTCCGGCGTGTTCGAGGGCAAGACCACCGGCACGCCCATTGCGCTGCTCATCCGCAACACCGACCAGCGCAGCAAGGACTACGGCAATATTCTCAACACCTTCCGCCCCGGGCACGCCGACTACACCTACTGGCGCAAGTACGGCCTGCGCGATCCGCGCGGCGGCGGCCGGTCATCGGCACGGCTGACCGCGCCCATCGTCGCGGCCGGTGCGGTGGCCAAGAAGTGGCTGGCCGCGCGCTACGGCGTGGCGGTGCGCGCCTGCATGACCCAGCTCGGCGAAGTGCCCATCCCCTTCCAGAGCTGGGACGTGGTGCACCAAAACCCCTTCTTCGCCCCCAACGCCGACCTCGTGCCCGCGCTGGAGGCTTATATGGACGCGCTGCGCAAGTCGGGCGATTCCGTGGGCGCGCGCATCATGGTGGCTGCCAGCGGCGTGCCCGCCGGTTGGGGCGAGCCCCTGTACGACAAGCTCGACGCCGACATCGCCCACGCCCTCATGGGCCTGAACGCCGTCAAGGGCGTGGAGATCGGCGCGGGCTTTGCCAGCGTGGCGCAAAAAGGCACGCAGCACGGCGACGAACTCACCCCGCAGGGCTTCAGCGGCAACAACGCCGGCGGCGTGCTCGGCGGCATCAGCACCGGGCAGGACGTGGTGGCGCACATCGCCATCAAACCCACATCCAGCATCCGCCTGCCGCGCCAGTCCGTGGACATGCAAAACGCCCCCACCACCGTGGAAACCCATGGCCGGCACGACCCCTGCGTGGGCATCCGCGC
>JAFGXB010000241.1 GCA_016936875.1 Burkholderiaceae bacterium
CGCGCAGCGGCAGGTCTGGGGGCGCTCTGCTGAGAAACACGCCGGGCCGCCCCAAGTGTTTCTCACCCCCTCGGGGGGCCTGGCGCGCAGCGACAGGTCTGGGGGCGCTTTTTACGCCGCCGCCCCCGCCGTCTTCTGGCCCTTGAGCGCTTGTGCGCTTTCTTTCAGCGCCTGATCAATGAATGCGCCATAAAAATCCGCCGTCGGCGCGCCGGTGATCCGCTCGCCAATCTCCTTGCCGCCCGGGCCGAAAAACAACACGGTCGGCGCCAGCTTGATGCCAAACTGCTTGGCCAGTTGCACGCCGGTGATCGGCTTGCCGTCAAACCCGATCACCGGCGTCCGGCTGGTGATCTCAATCTGCTGCACCACATAGCCCTCTTTGGCTAGAAACTGGTATTGCGTGCGACGCAATTTCTCGCAAAAAGGGCAGCTCGGCAGGCTGAACATGACGATCAGGGGCTGATCCTTGCTCACCGCCATGCGCACGCTTTGCTGAAGATTTTGCACTGGAGGCAGCGGCGTTTCCGCCCAGGCCCGGCCTGCCAGGGCACTGAGCGCAATCAGTGTTAGAGCGGACAAAAAACGTCGCCACTGTTGCCGAGAGGCGACAAAGCGCAATTGCACTCCCCGAAGGGAAAACACATTCACCATGGACATACAGCAACCTCGACACGGGAGTCACGGGATAATGCATGCATGTTATTCACAGCCCGATTCCCAGCGGCATCGTCGGTTTTGCGTTTTTCTGTCCCTCTGCTCGCTGCCGCCGCGCTTCTCAGCGCCTGTTCTCCTGCTCTGGACTGGCGCGATGTGCGCCCGAAAGACGTCAATATCCTGCTGACCTACCCCTGCAAGCCAGACCAGATCGCACAAGACGTGGTGCTGGCCGATCAGAAGATCAAGATGAGCATGACGGGCTGCGTGGCCGACAAAATGACCTTCGCACTGGCGCATGCCCACTTGCCCAACCCGGCGCTGGCGGCAAAAGCCCTGGCGCAATTGCATCAGGCGGCGGTGGACAATGTGCACGGCAAAGTCACGGCATCGTCCGCAGCTGTGCCGAAAAATGCGACGCCGGGGCTGCCCGACAGCCTCGACCTGAAGATCGATGGCCAGACACCCGATGGCAAACCGGTGCGCGAACGCGTCTTGCTGTTCAGCCAGGGCAGCGATGTCTACCAGGTCACCGCATTCGCCCCCACCGACGTCTACAAGGATGAGGCCGCGCAAACTTTCGCCGAATCTGTGAATTTATCCCCATCCCCCTGAAAACCGGCGACCTATCATGCAGTGCAACATTCACCGCCGGTAATCTCACGTATGCCCGGTCTTTTCATCATTGCTCACGCACCGCTCGCCAGCGCACTGAAAGAATGCGCCAGTCATGTGTATGCCGGCTGCCCGCAAAAGTTGGTGACGATCGACGTTGCGCCCGACGCATCGGTTGATGACACCGCTGCGGCCGCGCTTCCCGCGCTGCGCGAAGCAGCGAGCGACGGCAGCGCCCTGGTGATGGTTGACGTGTTCGGCGCCACGCCGAGCAATGTGGCCATGCGCCTGACCGAACTCGCCGCCGACCTGAAACTGAAAGTCGTTGCCGGCGTCAATCTGCCCATGCTGTTGCGCTCGGTGTGCTACCAGGATGAAAACCTGGATGCCCTTGCAGCGCGCGCTACGGCGGGGGCGATCCAGGGGATCATTCAGGTTGCGGTGAGCGCGCCCCAACAACAGTCCCTCCGCAGCCCGTCCCATGCCGCAACGCACCATTCAAGTCAGCAATAAACTCGGTTTGCACGCCCGCGCCTCAGCCAAGCTCACCAAGCTCGCGGGCCAGTTTGCCTGCGATATTTTCATTGCCAAGGGCGAGCGCCGCGTCAATGCAAAAAGCATCATGGGGGTGATGATGCTGGCAGCCGGCATCGGCTCCTCTGTCACCATCCAGGCAGAAGGCGAGCAAGCCGACATCGCCCTGGACGCGGTGCAAGCACTGTTCGACGACAAATTTGGTGAAGGCGAGTAGTAAGCGCGTAAACGCCAGGCTCCAAGCGGCTTTACAAATCTTCACCCCTGCGAGACTTGCGGGCAACTGCCGCCGAGCAGAATGGATTCATCGTCAACTCTCTCAAAGAACGGCCATGAATCCCTCAACATCCCCCTCCACGAATGGCATTTCCCGCCTGCGCCGCGCCTTGGGCATTGCCGGTGCCGCTCTCGTCGTCACCGTGGCCAGCCACGCTGCACTGGCCAGTGCACAAACGCCGCCACCCAACGCCCCCATGCAGCATGGCGGCTCCGGCATGGGCGGCAAGATGGGGCACTGCGGCCCCGGCAAACACGGCGATCGTGGCATGGAACGCATGCTGTCCAAGGCGGACGTGACCCCGGCGCAGCAAGAGCAGATGCGCGCACTGCGCAAAAAATCCTGGGAGCAAGCCCGCCCCGAAATGGAACAGATGCGCGGTCTGATGCAACAGCGCATGAAGCTGCTGGCCGCTCCCACGATCGACCGCGGCGCGCTCGAAGCGCTACGCGACAAGCAGATGGCCCTGGCCAACCAGCTCTCGCGTGAGCGCACCCAGACGCAATTTGAGATGGCCCAGGTCCTCACCCCCGAGCAGCGCGCCAAGCTCTACGCCATGATGGAGCAGCGCATGGAGCGCATGCAACACCACCGCGGCCACGGCATGGGCCCGAGGGGCGGCCCCGGCATGATGCAATAAGTTCTGCCAACGCCTCAACGCGAGCCGCTGCAGCGGCTCGCGCGTCTTTCCTGACCGGGATGTTCCATGACCCCGCAAACCCGCACCTCCCCCAGCCAGCTTCTGTTGGTTGAAGACGACCTCCGGCTGGCACAGCAAGTCAGCGACTTTCTGCACAGCGCTGGATGGCAAGTCACGCATGCCGCCAACGCCGCGCAGGCCGAGACCGAACTCAACCCGCGCCGTGGCGATGCGCCCCATTTTGATGCCCTGGTGCTCGATCTCATGCTGCCCGATGGCGACGGCCTGGATATCTGCCGCCGACTGCGCACCCACAGCGATCTGCCGGTGCTGATGCTCACCGCGCGCGGCGACCCGTTCGACCGCGTGATCGGGCTGGAAATCGGCGCAGACGACTACCTCACCAAACCCTTCGAGCCGCGCGAGCTGCTGGCCCGGCTGCGCGCCATCACCCGCCGCCGCGCCGGCAGCCTGTCGCCGCGCGATCCGCGGGCCGAGCAGGTGCTGCGCTTTGGCCGATTGGAAATCGACCCCGCGGCGCGCCAGGCGCGCATCGACGGCGAGGACCGGGCGATGACCGCGTACCAGTTCGATCTGCTGCAAGTGCTCGCGCGCCATCCGGGCCGGGTGCTCACCCGCGAATTTCTGCTGGGCGCCGTCAAGGGCGAGTCGCTCGAAGCCTTCGACCGCTCCATTGACGTGCACATCAGCCGCATCCGCGCCGCCATCGAAGACGACCCCCGCCATCCCCGGCGCATTCTCACCCTGCGTGGCGCGGGGTATGTGTTCACCAAATCGCAGGACGGGGTTTGAGCATGGCGGCTTCCGGCGCGACATCGAAGTTATGGAAGCGCATCTGGCTGGCGCTCATCCTCGCGCTTCTTGCGCAGGCTGTGGTGTCGGCGCTGCTGTTTCACTGGCTGTTTTTTTCCGATCCGCAGGAAGCGGAAATCCGCCGTGCCATGTTCCGCGCCATCATGGCCTCCCAGGGCATTGCACCGTCTCCGTGGCGGCATCTGCTGCTCTCGCCGTTCACCGGCACGGTGCTCACCGCGTTGGTGGTGAGCGCCGTCACCCTGCCCATCATGCGCCGCCTCACCCGCCGTCTTGAACACCTGCAGCAGGGCGTGCAGGCACTGGGGGAAGGCGATTTGAGCGCACGCGTGGCGGTGCAAGGACGCGACGAAGTGGCGCAGCTTGCGCAGAGCTTCAATACCGCGGCGACGCGCATCGAGTCGTTGATGCAAAGCCATAAATCCTTGCTGGCTTACACCTCGCATGAACTGCGCACCCCGCTCACACGGCTACGACTCGGCCTCGAAACCCTGGCAACGCCCGTGCCCGCAGCCGCACGCGACATCGCGGTGCGCGCGGCGAAGCACGACCTCACCGAACTCGACGCGCTGATCGACGACATCCTGCTCGCCAGCCGCCTCGACGCGGCGCCGGGACAGTCGCTGCAACTGGAGGACATCGATCTGCTGGCACTGGTGGCCGAAGAAGCCGCCCATTTCGACGTGGACGTGCACGGTGACTGGATCACTCTGCAAGGGGATGAGCGTCTGCTGCGTCGCGCCGTGCGCAATCTGCTGGACAACGCCCGGCGGCACGCCCCGGGCACCAACCCGCAGGTGAGCCTGACGGCGATCGATGGCGGCGGCATCGTGCGCGTCTGCGATCAGGGGCCGGGCGTGCCCGCCGCCGATGCGCAGCGCATTTTCGAGCCCTTTGTCCGCCTATCCGGACACAGCGACGGCACCGGTCTGGGTCTGCCTCTGGTGCGCCGCATCGCACGCCAGCATGGCGGCGATGCCCGCTGCCTGCCACAGCGCAGTGGTGGCACCTGCTTCGAGATCTGGCTCGGCCGCAAGCCCTGATCCGTACCGACCACGCCCGCGCCCGACAACCCTGCGGGCACTATCTGTAGTGCGCCGAAAACCTCCTATTGGCGCGAAAATTGCTTACAGCACTGGCCCCGGGCGCCATCCGCAAGGTGGCGTGGACTTTTTACTACCATCCTGGGCCTGAAGCACGCTGTTCAAGAAAGAAAGGGGGGAAACCGCATGTCGGCAGGATTGCGGCAATGCCAGAATCCCTGAGCATCGCTGATCCGCACTGCGGGCCATGCGAGCCGATCGTTCCACGGACTTCAACTTCATCCCGTGCGGGCCGCCACGGTCGGCACGTCCTAAAAAAATCCTCGCTTCAACATCAAAGGAAACATCATGTCGTTCACTCTTCGCAAGCCCTCCTCGCCACGCCGTCTGAGCGCTCTCGCCGGCATCGCCGCGCTTGGCGCCGTGCTGTCCACAGCCGCTTCAGCGGCCACCACGCTGCCGCAAAAATATCAGGAGCAAGGCCACCTGACCATCGCCACCGACGCCACCTACGCGCCAATGGAATTCGTCGCCAAGGATGGCAAGACCCTCGTGGGTGCCGACGTCGATCTGGGCAAGGCCATCGCCAAGGAACTCGGCGTGAAGGCCGACTTTGTCAATGCCAGCTTCGACAGCATCATTCCCGCGCTGCAGTCCGGCAAGTACGACATGAGCATGTCCTCCTTCACCATCACCAAGAAG
>JAFGXB010000242.1 GCA_016936875.1 Burkholderiaceae bacterium
CACACCACAACAGCCACGCGGCTGTATGACCTGCCCGGTTTTCCGCCAGGCAGCGCGCTGATGGACTCGCCCGGATTCCAGTCCTTCGGACTACATCATCTCTCGGTGTCGCAATTGCAGCATGGCTTCCCGGAACTCCGCGCGCGCAACGGCGCGTGCCGGTTTCAGAACTGCACCCACCGCGATGAGCCCGGCTGTGTGTTCACCACCGATCCGCAGGCCATCACTCCAGCGCGGCTGGCGCTCTACCGCACGCTCTACGCCGAGCTCAGCGCGGCACCCGTGCGATGAAGCGAGTGGACATTGCGCCGAACATGGTCATCGCCACCCTCTGGGCCGATGCACTCAACGCCGCCGGCATGCGCGCTGAAGTGTTCTCGCGCTATCTCACCAGCATCGCCGGAGAAATTCCGCCCGACCAATGCAACCCGGCCGTCTGGGTGCTGGTCGACACCGACCTGCCGCGCGCCAAGCAACTGCTCCAGGAACTGCGCACCCCCCTGCACGGCGCCCTCTGGACCTGCCCGGGCTGTGGGGAGCGTCATGGCCCGCAATTCGCCCAGTGCTGGAAGTGCGGACGCGCCCAGCCCGGCACCCTGGAGTAATCAGCCCTGCTGCGTGGACGCTGCCGCCTCCGGCGGGGGTGCGCTGCGCAGCCAGCTTTGCGCCGCCAGTAAAAACAAAAACAGCAGCGCATAAACCGTGGTGGTGCCAAGCACATCCCCCTTGTTGCCGGTGAAGCCCGCGCCGTAAGGGCCGCCAAAACCCTCCGCCGTGCTCCACAGCAGCAGGCTGTAAGCCAGACCGCCCCAGAGCACCAGGCGCCGCAACAGGTCCGGTAGCCAGGGCGCGAGCAGCAGCCCGGCGGCGATGGCTGTTTCGGTCAGCGCCGCCAACACAGCGAAATGTTTCATGCCCATTACATGCCCAAGACCGATGAACACTGCGATCCACTCCGCGATCCAGGACGGCTGCCCCGCTTGCGCGCTAGTGAGAAATCCCGAGAAATTCTGCAAAAAACCGGGTTGCCATTTCCACCAGGCGTCAAACGCCCAGAGCAGGCCGAACAACCAGAATGCCCAGCGCACGCGCAAGCGATCCGGTCGCCGCAAAGCCGCCGCCGACCAGGCCGCGCCCTGCCAGCCGCGCAGCAGCAGAAGCAGCGCAAATCCCAGGGCATACACGATGGCCGTGCCGGGATCGGTCGCGCCGCTGGTGTAGGGCCCGCCCAGACCGCCCAGAGTGCTCCAGAGAAACAATTCATACACAAGCCCGGTCCAGGCCAGCGCCGGAAAACCCCAGCCGATGAGCAGACCAACCGTCAGCAGCGCCTCAACGCCAAACAACAGCGCCACGGCCTTGCTCATGCCAACAAAGGTCATGGCCTGCAACACGCCAGCGGCCCAGACGCCCAGCCAGGGCGGCTGCCCGGCCGCTTGTGCTGCGTGGCCGACATTGGCGGCGAACTGCACTGCATATTGCGGATTGAAATGCAGGCCGAGATTGATGGCGAAAAACACGCCGAAGGCGATGCGCGCCCAGTTCAAGGAACGCATGGCCGCGTGATCTTCCGCGACAAGCAGGGGTGCACGGGACGATGTCGCGTCCAGCGGCAATGTGACATGGCGCACACCGCGACCGGGCTGCGAACGAGGGGGTTGTTGTTCTGTGGACGACACACTGCGCTCCTGGGCCGCGCGCCGAAGCGCGCGCAGCCAGACGCACTGATTTTCGCCAGCCGGACTTAAATCCGGCTTAGGACGCTTCAAAATCCGGCCAACCGGACGCGCGGATCGCGGGCTGCAAACGTGCAGCGCGACATGCTGCGCTCTAGTCCAGCCGGCCCAGCAGCAGAAATTCCATCAGCGCCTTCTGCCCGTGCAGGCGGTTTTCAGCCTCGTCCCACACCACGCTTTGCTGGCCGTCGATCACTTCTGCGGCGACTTCCTCGCCGCGATGCGCGGGCAGGCAGTGCATGAACAGCGCGTTCGGCTGCGCGCGCGACATCATGTCGGCATCGACCATAAACCCCTTGAACGCCTGCTCGCGTGCCAGCTTTTCCGCTTCATAACCCATGCTGGTCCAGACATCGGTGGTGATCAGATGCGCGCCCGTGCAAGCCACGCGCGGGTCGCTGAATTCGCGCAGATGCGCGGCCTGCCCCGAGCTGACGGGATAGCCGGGGCGCTTGTGTTCTACGCCATACCCCTTCGGCCCGGCGAAATGCAGGGTGAAATCGAGCACTTCCGCAGCCTGCAGCCAGGTGTAGAACATATTGTTGGCATCGCCGATCCAGGCGACGGTCTTGCCCTGGATGGGGCCGCGATGCTCGATATAAGTCATCACATCGGCCAGGATCTGGCAGGGATGGAATTCGTTGGTCAGCCCATTGATGACCGGCACACGCGAATGCGCGGCGAAGCGCTCGACGATCTCCTGGCCGTAGGTGCGGATCATCACCAGATCGACCATGCGCGAGAACACCTGCGCCGCATCTTCAATCGGCTCGCCTCGGCCAAGCTGGCTGTCGCGGGTATTGATGTAAATGGCCGCGCCGCCGAGCTGGTGCATCCCCGCTTCAAAGCTCAGGCGGGTGCGGGTGGAATGCTTCTCGAAAATCATCGCCAGGGTGCGGTCGGCCAGGGGCTGATGCATTTCATAGCGTTTGAATTTCGCCTTGATCAGCGCGGCGCGGGCGAAGAGATAGTGGTACTCCTCGCGATTCAGGTCGGAAAACTGCAGGTAATGCCGCAGGGGAGTGTTCATGGCGGTCTCCGGTATTTATTGTGCGTACTGTGCGGCGTCGGCCTGCAAAAACGCGCGCACGGCTGGCGCCAGCGCCTGCACCAGGGCATCGGCCTGTTCTGCCGTGAAAATCAGCGGCGGCAGCAGGCGGATGA
>JAFGXB010000243.1 GCA_016936875.1 Burkholderiaceae bacterium
AAAAAGCCCGCGCCCTGCATGCCTGGGCCGAGCACATGCGGCGCGAATACGGCTACACCCATCTGCAGAGTTTCGACGCCGAGCAGACCCGCGGCCTCATTGCCAGCCAGCGCTATTGCGCCGGAGTGCTGGACGATCTGGGCGGCCACCTGCACCCGCTCAACTACACCCTGGGTCTGGGCCGCGCCGCGCTGGATGCCGGTGTGGTGCTGCATGAGCAATCGCCCGTGCTCCACGTCACCCCGGCAGCGCAGGCCGGCGGCGGCAAGGCGCTGGTCGCCACGGCCCGGGGCAGTGTGCGCGCCAGCCATGTGCTGCTCGCAGGCAATGTGCAACTTGGCGACGTGGCGCCGCGTCTGTCAAAGCGCATCATGCCCGTGGGCACTTACATCATTGCCACCGAACCGCTGGGCGCGCAGCGCGCCCGCTCGCTGGTGCGCAACCGCGCCTGCGTGTGCGACACCCAGTTCGTGCTCGACTATTACCGCCTCACTGGCGACGACCGGCTGCTGTTCGGTGGCCGGGTGAGCTATTCCACCGCCACCCCGCGCGACCTCGCCGCCACCATGCGACGCAGCATGCTGGCGGTCTATCCGCAACTCAGCGATGTGAAGATCACCCATGCCTGGGGCGGCTTTGTCGACATCACCATGAACCGCGCGCCCGATTTCGGCCGCATCGCGCCCGATGTGCTGTATCTGCAGGGCTTCTCCGGCCACGGCTTGGCGCTCACCGGCATGGCCGGGCTGCTGGCGGCAGAGGCCATTGCCGGTCAGGCGGAACGCTTCGATCTGTTCACCCGACTGCGCCACCGCCCCTTCCCCGGCGGCGATCTGCTGCGCACGCCCGCACTCGTGCTGGGCATGCTCTGGTACCGGCTGCGCGATCTGATGTGAGCGGCAGGCCGCGGGTCTGCAAGCGTCGGAGAGGGGCTGCGTGGGTCTGCGCTCATGCGACCGCATTGCCCCCAGCGCTCGCAAAACACTCCCAACCGACTTGCAATTGTCGCGGGTAAACCATCACGAATTTCAGGCGTTTGACGCTGCCGCAAAACGTACTGTCACGCCGATTACATCGCGTTTCAAATGCCCCGGTGTCTCCCTCTATCGCTTTTGAAGTCCCGTGCCTATAGTCGCCCAGGTTCACAAAAAACGTCATTTCAACGACACAACAGGAGACAGGCATGAACAAGGACGACGCGCAAGAGCAGGTTCAGATGGACCGTCGCACGCTGATCAAGGCGGGTGGCGCGGCAGGGCTGGCCGCGCTGCTTGGCACGCAGGTGCCGAGCTGGGGCGCAAGCGAAACGCCGGTGAAAATCGGCCTGATCGATCCCATCACCAGCACCTTCGCCGCGCTGGGGCAGAGCGAAATCAAGGGGGCCCAGTTCGCCGAGGCCGAGATCAACAAGGCCGGTGGCGTGTTGGGCCGCCCGCTGCAGATCTTCGTGGAAGACAGCGCGGGCAACCCGGGCACCGCGGTCGACAAGGCCTCGCGCCTGGTGAGCCAGAACAAGGTCGATTTCCTCATGGGCACGGTCAACTCCGCGGCCTCGCTGGCGGTCTCGCAATTCGCCAGTCGCCATAACAAGCTGTTTATCTGCACCGGTGGCCACGTCGACAGCCTGACCGGCAAGGAATGCAAGTCCACCACCTTCCGCACCTGCTCGACCACCTGGATGCTGACCGCCGGGGACTTCGAAACGCTCTACAAAAAATTCGGCAAGAAGTGGTACTTCCTCACCACTGACTATGCCTTCGGCCAGTCCGAGCAGGCCGACTACACCACCCAGCTCAAGAAGGCGGGCGGCTCCGTGGTGGGCGGCGCGCTGGTGCCGGTTGGGACCACCGATTTTTCGTCCTACCTGATTGGCGTGAAGGCCAAGTCGCCGGACGTGCTGTGCCTGCTGCTGGCCGGCAATGATCAGGTCAACTGCATGAAGCAGGTCGCGCAATTCGGCATCAACAAGGACATCGCTGTGGGCGGTGCGCTGTTCGAGCTGGAGCAGGCGCAGGCGCTGCCGGAGGCCGCGCGCTACGGCTGGTGGACGATGGAGTGGTACTGGAACCAGCCGAACAATCCGCATGTGGTGGATTTCGTCAAACGCTACACCGCCGCGCACAAGGGCGAGTACCCCACGGCGCGGGTGTGGTTCGGCTTTGCCACCACGCACGCCATTCGTCTGGCGGTCGAAAAGGCCAAGTCGCTGGAAACCGCCAAGGTGGTCAAGGCGATGGAGGGGCTGGCGCTGCCGCCGGACATCGCGCTGCAGCCGGGCAATGTGTTTTACCGCGCGCAGGACCACCAGCTCATGCTTGGCATGTTCCCCGGCCATGTGGTCCAGACCGGCAAATACCCCAACCTGTTCGACGTGTCGGAAATCGTGCCGGGCGAGAAGATCGCCCTGCCGCCGTCGGAAACCGGCTGCGTGCTGCCGCACGCCTGAAGCGCCACCGCGCGCGCCTGCGAACTCGCCCGGCGGCGGGTTCGCAGCTTGTCCATCTGCTGCTGCGGAGGCATTGCCTTGAACCTCGTTCTCATTTTCAACACCTTCAACGGACTGATTACCGGCGCGTTCTATGCGCTGCTGGCTCTCGGCCTCGCGCTCATTCTCGGGCTGAACAACACCATCAATTTCGCGCAGGGCGCGTTCATGGCGCTGGCGGCCTATTTTGCGTACACGCTGGAGCCGAGCCTGGGTTTCTGGGGGGCGCTGGCGGTTGCGCCGCTGCTGGCCGGTGCGCTGGGGCTGGTGGTGGAGGTGTTCCTCATCCGGCGGCTGTATAAGCGAGATCCGCTGTATTCCCTGCTGCTGACCTTCGGGCTGGCGCTGATCATGCAGGACATGATCCGCACGGTCTGGGGCGCCAATGGCGTGCCGCTGTCCATTCCCGAATCGCTCGGCCACCCGCTGAGTCAGACCTATTTCTTCCTCACGGGCTATCGGCTGTTTGTCGTCGCCGTGGCGCTGGTGGGTACCGCGGTGCTGTTCGCCGTGCTGCGCTACACCCGGCTGGGCGTGCGCATCCGCGCTGGCAATGCCGACCTCGAAACGGTCTCGGCGCTGGGGGTCAACATCTATCTGCTGCGCACCGCCAACTTTGTCATCGGCATCGTGTTCGCGGGCGTGGCCGGCATTCTGGCGGCCGGCCAGCTCGGCCTGGATCCGACGATGGGGGATGGGCTGCTCATGCCGGCGTTCGTCGCCATCGTCGTCGGCGGCGTGGGCTCGCTGCTCGGTTCGCTGCTGGGCGGTCTGCTCATCGGCGTGGCGTCCGGCATCACCACGGCCTACTTCCCTGCAGCAAGTGAGGCGGTGATTTATCTCATCATGGGGCTGATGCTGGTGGTGCGGCCGCGCGGCCTGATGGGACAGGAAGGATTGCTCGAATGAGTGCGCCCGCCCCCACCGCTTCCACGCCACGATCCACCATGCAAATCTCCAATCTCAAACAGCATCTGGGCACCGGCATTCTGGCGCTGGTGCTGCTCAGCGCCCCGGCCTGGCTGCACTATGTCGGCGGCTACAACGATATTGCCTCGCGCGTGCTGATTTATGGCCTGGCCGCAATGGGGCTGAACCTGCTGCTCGGCCATACTGGCGGCCTGTCATTCGGCCACGCCGCGTACTTCGGTCTGGGCAGTTATGGCGTTGGGCTGATGCTCAAGTACATGACGCACAACGTGCTGCTGGCCTTGCTGGGCGGCACCCTGCTGGGCGGCATCGTGGCCGCGGTGCTCGCGCCCATCGCCGTGCGCAGGCGCGGTATTTACTTCGCCATGATCACCATTGCCATCGGGCAGATGTTCTATTTCATCGCCATCCGCTGGCAGGCGGTGACCGGGGGATATGACGGGCTCACCGGCTTTTCCCGGCACACCCTGCACCTGCTCGGTTTTGACTGGACGATGGGGTCGCTGGGCTTCTATTACCTCGTCGTGGCCTGCTTTGCACTGGGCGCTCTGGTGCTGTGGATTGTGCTGAACTCGCCGCTGGGGCACACGTTCGTGGCGATCCGCGAGAACCCGAAGCGGCTGACCTTTCTGGGGCTGCCGGTGCAGCGGTATGCGGCGATTTCCTTCGCGCTGTCGGGCCTGATCGTGGCGCTGGCCGGGGGGCTCAACGCCCTGCTCGACAACTTCACCTCGCCCAACACACTGAACTACACCTTCTCGGGCGATCTGGTTGTGATCGCGGTGCTGGGCGGGATGCGCAACTTCTGGGGCCCGCTGGTGGGCGCGGCCATTTTCGTGCTGGTGCGCGACTATGCCAGTTCGGTGACGGATAACTGGATGTCGGTCATCGGCCTGATCTTCGTGTTGTCGGTGCTGTTCTTTCCGCTGGGCATCATGGGCTTCTTGCAGCGCAAAGGAAAGACATCATGAGTTTGCTGCAACTGCAGAACGTCTCTCGCCGTTTTGGCGCCCTCAAGGCGCTGACCGATATTTCCCTCGATGTCCAGCCCGGAGAGCTGCGCGCGGTCATCGGCCCCAACGGGGCGGGCAAGACCACGCTGTTCAATCTGATCAGCGGCTTCTTCCCGCCCAGCGACGGCAACATCACGTTTGACGGCAAGCCGATCCAGACCGTCAACCCGGGCGAACTGGTCAAGCGCGGCATCATCCGCACCTTCCAGATCACCGAAATTTTCCGTTCGCTCACGGTGTATGAAAACCTGCGCATCGCCGTGGAAATTGCGCAGGGCGTGAACCTGCGCCCCTGGATGACGCGCCCCCTGCGCAAGCGCATCGACGATCAGGTCGAGGAGTTGATGCATCTGGTGAAAATCAGCGGCAAGGCCGACCGGGTGACGGGCGAGCTTTCGCATGGCGACCAGCGCGTGGTCGAGGTGGGTATTGCGCTGTCGCGCAGCCCCAAACTGCTGCTGCTCGATGAGCCGACAGCGGGCATGGGCGACGAGGAAACGCACCACATGACAGCGCTGATCCGCGATCTGAACAAAAACCGCGGCATCACCACCCTGTTTGTGGAACACGATATGGAAATCGTGTTCGGCATCGCCGATCGCATCACCGTGCTCGACAACGGCAGCTTGCTGGCCGAAGGCACCGCTGACGAGATTTCCAGCAACCCCAAGGTGCAAGCCGCCTACCTCGGGCAGGCCGCCTGATGGCCCGCCGCGCAAGCCGCCCCTCCCACAGGACGCCCCGCCCATGACCGCCGTACTCGAACTCGACGCCATTCATACCTATTACGACAAGAGCCATATTCTCAAGGGCGTGTCGATGACCGTGGGCGAAGGCGAACTCGTCGCCCTGCTGGGGCGCAACGGCGCCGGCAAGACCACCACCATGCGCTCGGTCATGGGGCTGACGCCGCCGCGCCAAGGCCAGATCCGGTTTTTCGGCAAAGACATGACTGGCGCCTCGCCGCACCGCATTGCCGCCCTGGGCGTGGGCTATGTCCCCGAAGGCCGCAAAATCTTCGGCCACCTCACGGTGCATGAAAACCTGCTGGTGGTGCATGAAACTCCGGGGCGCTGGACGATCGACGGCGTGTACAAACTCTTTCCGCGCCTGCATGAGCGCCGCACCAGCAAGGGGGGGCGGCTTTCGGGCGGCGAACAGGAGATGCTGGCCATCGCCCGTGCGCTGCTGCTCAACCCCAAACTGCTCATCCTCGACGAGCCGTCGCAGGGACTGGCGCCCGTCATCGTGCAGGAGGTCATGCGTACCGTGGGCCGCATGAAGGAGGAGGGCATTTCCGTGCTGCTGGTGGAACAGAATGCCTTTCTCGCCCTGCAACTGGCCGACCGCGCCTATGTGCTGTCCGAAGGCGAGATCGTGTTTGCCGGCGCGGCCGCCACATTGCGCGACGATAAGGCGCGCATGGAGCAGCTCGCGGGCGTGGCGCACGCCGCCTGAAGCACCGACTCAGTCCGGCAAGGCATCGCGGATGAGCTGGCACAGCTTTTGTGCCCACGGCGGCACGCGCTCCGTGGGCACATAGGCGTAGCCGAGAATCAGCCCGCGCTGCTGCGGTGCGCCGAGGTAGTAGCGTGACAGCGGACGCACCGTCATGCCCTGCGCCTCGGCGGCGCGGGCGATGGCCTCGTCGTCCACATCAGGCGCATTGAACAGCAAACAGAGGTGCAAACCGGACTCCTGGCCCGAGATCTGCACCCGGTCTCCCAGGCAGCGCTGGATGCGCCGCGCCAACTCGTCGCGCCGCGCCTGGTAGGCCACGCGCAGACGGCGGATGAGGGTGTTGAGATGGCCCTCGGTGATGAAGTCGGTGAGGGCCGCCTGCAGCATGAGCTGGCCCGGGCGGTACAGGTCGTACAGCCCGGTGTTGAAGGCCGGCAGCAGATCGGTGGGCACCACCAGATAGCCCAGACGGATGCCCGGATACATGACCTTGGAGAAGGTGCCCGAATACAGCACCTGCGCATGCTCGTCCAGCCCCTGCAGGCTGGCGAAAGGGCGGCCGCTGAAGCGGAATTCGCTGTCGTAGTCGTCTTCGAAAATCCAGCAGCGTTGCTGCGCGGCAAACCGCAGCAGGGCACGGCGGCGCTGCAGGCTCATCACATGGCCGAGTGGGTATTGGTGCGAAGGCGTGACATAAATCAGCCGTGGCCTGCCCTGTTGCCAGTCGGTGGCCGACGGCGCGATGCCCTCCACGTCCACATCGATGGGCTTGAGTTTCAGCCCGGCCGCCTGCAGCGCCCGGCGCGCGCCCCAGTAACAGGGGTTTTCCACCCAGGCCTCATCGCCGTGATCGGTGAGCAGTCGCGCCGCCAGATCGAGCGACTGCTGCGTGCCCGAGGTGATGAGCACCTGCTCGGGCGTGACCCGCACCGAGCGCGACAGGCTGAGGTACTGCGCAATGGCCACGCGCAGCGGCATATAGCCGCCCTCCTGGCCATAGTCGAGCAGGTCACGGTCGAGGCTGCGCCAATACTTGGCCTGCAGCTTCTGCCAGAGCTGAATGGGAAATTCGGCAAACTCAATGGCGCCCGGCGCGAACGGCTGCACCTCGAACTGCGCTGAACCCGAGCTGTGCGTCAGCAGCGCGCCGCGCTGCGACAGCTCGCGCGGGTTGGCATCCACCGGCTTGGCCTGGCGCAGTTTGGCGCTGGCCGTGGGGCTGAGCGGCCGCTGGTCTGGCAGGGTGTCCGACACATAAGTGCCGCTGCCCTGCTGCGCCGTGAGATAGCCCTCGGCGGCAAGCTGGCTCACGGCCGACATCACGGTATTGCGCGACAGATCCAGGTCGCGCGCCAGGTCGCGGGTGGACGGCAGTTGCGTCCCCGCCGTCAGCCGCCCGGCGAGGATGGTGCCGCGCAAGGTCTGGTACAGCCTGCGGTTGAGCGGCGCGGCGTGGTGCGGGTTGTCGGCCCGGTGCAATTCGGTCAGCAGCAGTTCGGCAAGGTCGTAGGAGCGCATGGCAGTCTTGGGGCATGGGGCGCTCTGTTCGCGCCCAGTTCACGCCGGCCAAGAGTAGCAAATCGCCCGATCCTGCTGCTGTGCCCTAAATTGTCTTGCTCCCTCTGGAGTGCTCAATACGCATGCTCTGCGTCGGGGTCGATTTTTCCGCGGAACACGATGTATTGATAGACGTTGTAGGTGATCATCACCGGGATCAGCATGCCGATGCCGATGAGCATGAACACCAGGGTGCTGGTGTCGGAGGCGGCCTGGTCGATGGTGACGGAGCCGGGCACGATATAGGGATACCAAGTGGCGGCGAGCCCGGCGAAGGAGAACAGGAAGATCAGCATGGTCCACACGAACGGGGCCACTTCAGCCTGCCGCTTGAGGGCGCGCAGCAGCATGACGAAGCTGAGCACGGCCAGCGCCGGCAGTATGGCGAAGAAGTAGATGTTTGGCGTGGTGAGCCAGCGGGCGAAGATCTGCGGGAATTGCAGCGGTGTCCACACGGTGACCACGGCGCCAACGGCCAGCATGATCCAGGCGAGCAAGCGCCCGCGCTGATAGCACCCGGCCTGGATGTCGTCCTTGGTTTTGATGATGAGATAGGTGGAGCCGAGCATGGAGTAGCCGGCCACCACGCCCAGCACCACAATGACGCTGAAGGGCGAGAGCCAGTCCCACACGCTGCCGACATACAGGCCGTTCACCACCTTCACGCCGTTGAGCAGGCCACCGAGCGCGAACCCCTGCGCGATGGTGGCCAGCAGGCTGCCGACGCCGAACATCGCGCCCCAGAAGGCCTTGCGCTCGGAGAGTTCGTGGAACTCGAACGACACGCCGCGCAGCATGAAGCCCAGCAGCATGAGGATGACGGGAATGTAGAGCCCGTGCAGCACGGTGCCGTAGGCCAGCGGAAAGGCGCCGAACAGGGTGCCGCCGATGACCACCAGCCAGGTTTCGTTGGCGTCCCAGATGCTGCCCAGGCTGGCCATCATCACCTTGCGGCGGCGCTCGCCAACGAATAGCGAGAGCACGCCCACGCCCAGGTCAAAACCGTCGAGCACCACATAAAACACCATGAACAGGCCGATGATGAGGAACCACACCGTGGCCAGAACGTGGTGCAGTTCCTGTGGGTTGCTGAAGTCCATCTCACTGCCCTCCCTTGACTGCGAGCTTCGCGCTCGTCGTTGCGCCAACCGGCGGGGTGAAGGGGACATGCTTGGGCGCGGCAGGCGCCGCGGGCAGGCCGCCTTGTCCCGGGCCATGTGGCGGGGCGTCAAAGCTCGGACCCTTGCGGATCATGCGGCCGGCAAAGACCAGCGCAGCCACGCCAATGACGCCATAGAACAGCATGTACATGGCGAAGGACCACAGCACGGCACCCGCGGGCAGGTTGCTCACGCCTTCGCTGGTGCGCATCATGCCGTACACGATCCACGGCTGGCGCCCCACTTCGCGCGTCATCCAGCCGGCCTCGACTGCGGTGTAAATGGCGGGAATGGCCAGTAGCCAGCCGCGCAGCAGCCACTTGTTTTCGCTGATGCGCGCGGCCGTCATGCGCTCGCGTTTGCGCCACAGCATCCACAGCGTCCAGAAGGCCATGAAGGCGACGAACACCCCGGCGGCAACCATCACGCGGAAGGCGTAAAACGGAATCCACACCGGCGGCTGGTCGTCTGGCTTGAAGTGGGTCAGTCCAACGACCTTGCCGGTTGGCGTTTTCGTGACGATGAGGCTGAGTGCATCAGGCACTTCCAGCGCCCAGTCGTTCTTCTGCTCTTTCTGGTTGGGAATGGCCAGCAGCGCCCAGGGCGCGCCCTCGCCGGGCTTGTTGGTGTGCCAGTGCGCCTCGATGGCGGCGAGCTTGGCGGGTTGCGTTTTCGCGAGCAACGATCCGGCGGAATCGCCAATGAAAATCTGCAGCGGGGCCACGATGAACAGTGCCACCACCGCCCATTTGAACGCCGGGCGGAAGAACTCAACATGGCGTTTTTTCAGCAGGTAATACGCGCTCACCCCGGCCATGACCACCAGGCTCAACTCGATGCAGGCCATGAACATATGGCCAAAGCCGTACGGCAGATCGGGGTTGAACACGGCATCAAACCAGTTGGTGATCTGAAACTTGCCGTCCACCAGCTTGACTCCGGCAGGGGTTTGCATCCACGAGTTGGCCACCATGATCCAGAACGCCGACAGGGTGCTGCCGAGCGCCACCATGCCGGTGGCGAACAGATGCATCTTGGGGCCGATGCGGTTCCAGCCGAACAGCATGATGCCGAGAAACCCGGCTTCGAGCATGAAGGCCATGGCCGTCTCAAACCCGAGGATATTGCCCATGAAGTCACCGGCGGAGGTGGAGAACGGCCCCCAGTTGGTGCCGAAGGAGAACTCCATGGGAATGCCGCTGATCACGCCAACGCCGAAGTTGATGAGGAACAGCTTGGTCCAGAACCGGGTCTGGTGGTAGTAGAAAACGTTCTGGGTTTTTACCCACGCGGCTTCCATGCCGAACAGCACCAGCGCCAGGCCGATGGTGAGCGGCGGCCACATGATGTGGAACATCGCGATGAAGCCAAACTGCGCCCGGGCGAGAAACTCCGGGTTTTGTAGCCAGTCCATGATGCACTCCTGAAAACGGTCGAGACAAAAATCAGCGCGCAGACACCTGCACAAAGGGGAAACGAGGGGGCGCTTACCGCGGCGCGGCGGCCTGCGGCGGTGGCAGGTTGTTGCGTAAGGTCCAGCGGGTGGCGGCGCACATCTCAGTTTTCCACCGCTTTGAGAGCGGGCTGCGCGTTTGCGCGTTTGCGCGTGGCAACCTGCTTGACCCGGCCCTTGAAGGAGAGCAGTTTTTGTACCGCGCCGCCGAGCTGCATGAGCTGGCGCACATCTTCGCTGGGCATGCGCTGAATGTCGTCGAACCAGCGTGTGGCGAGTTCGATGAGGTCGTGCATCTGCCGCATGCGCTCTTGCGCATGGCGTTCGGCCTGGCTCTCGGGCTGTGCCAGCAGGGCGTCGCGCAGCATGGACAGGGTGGGGTCGATTTCGCGTTTGCGCCGTTCTTCGGCCAGGGTGCGAAAAATGGCCCAGACGTCATCGGGCGCAGAAAAATAGTCGCGCCGGTCGCCCGGGACATGCTGCATGCGCACCAGCTGCCACGCGCCAAGCTCCTTCAGCCCCATGCTGACGTTGGAGCGCGAAAAGTCGAGCGCCTGGGCGATCTCGTCGGCGTTGAGGGGGCGCTCGCTGACGAAAAGTAGGGCGTAAATCTGGCCGACGGTGCGGTTGATGCCCCAACGGCTGCCCATTTCGCCGAAATGGAGCACGAAGCGTTGATTGAGATCGGGGAGTTGCATCAGGAGTTTGAATGGAAGTTTCAGGAATTCCTGAAATTTGCGAAATTCTCGGCCTCACATCAACACATTGGCGTAACCGAATGTGTTGACCCCATACCCTTCGGGGTATTTTGCCGGGCCCGGTGGCACCGGTTATTGCGACGGTTGCGGCTGCGCGGCGAACCAGTCGCGCAGGGCCTGCTGCTCTGCAGACGTGGTGTGCAGGCCGAGTTTGCTGCGGCGCCACAGCACATCGCAGGCGGTTTGCGCCCATTCCACCTGTTGCAGGTAGCGCAGTTCGGCTTCATACAACTGCGGCAGGATGCACGCGCCAAGGTCTTGCAACTGCGTGGCGGCCTGGCCTTGCGGCGTGCGTAGCACCCGGTCGATGCGGCTGCCGTAGGCGCGGGCGAGGCGGTGGGCGAGGGGGGGGCGGCAGCCAGGGGGATTGCTGCTGCACGCTTTGCACGAAGCGGGCGAAATCGACATCGGGGCGCGTTGCGGCGCCGATGCGGCCCGACAGATCGCCGCCGGGGAGGAAGGCGGCGCGCGTCCAGGCCGGGCGTGTTTCGCCCAGGGCCGCGCAGACCTGGTCTGCGGCCTGCTCGGAGAGTTTGCGGAAGGTGGTGATCTTGCCGCCCCAGACGGTGAGCAGCGGAGCGCCGTCGTGGTTGAGTTCGAGCTTGTAGTCGCGCGTGGCGGCCTTGGCGTCGCCCGCATGGTCTTCCAGCAGCGGACGCACGCCGACGTAGCGCCAGATGATGTGCTCTGGCCGGACTTCGGCGCGAAAGTAGCGGTTCACCTCTTGGCAGAGATAGTCCGCCTCGGCATCGCTGCAGGTTTGCGCACTGTCGGGCTCGGCCACTTCCACATCGGTCGTGCCGATCAGGGTGAAGGCGTGTTCGTAGGGAATGGCGAACACGATGCGCCCGTCGCTCGCCTGAAAAATGTAGGCGTGTTCGTGGGTGAACAGCCGCGGCACCACGATGTGGCTGCCGCGCACCAGACGCAGGGAAAGCCGCTCGCGCGGCGGCTGGCCATCGGCATTGCGCACCGCAGTTTTAAGCAGGTGCTCGGCCCACGGACCGGCGGCGTTGACCAGGGCGCGGGCGCGGACGTGCTGCGCCGAGCCCGCCGCGTTGCGCAAGGTGGCCTGCCATCCGGCCGGGCTGCGCACGGCCTCCAGACAGGACGTGCGGGTCAGCACGGTGGCGCCGCGCTCGGCCGCGTCCACCGCGCACAGGGCGACCAGCCGGGCGTCGTCCACCCAGCCGTCGGAGTAGATGAAGCCACGGGTGTATTCGGTCTTCAGAGGCGCGCCAGCGGCGTGGGTGCGCAGGTTGATGCCGCCGGAGCCAGGCAGCCACTCGCGCCTCGCCAGATGGTCATAGAGGAACAGGCCGGCGCGGATCATCCAGGCCGGGCGCATGGCGGGCGCGTGCGGCATGACAAAGCGCAGCGGCCACATGATGTGCGGCGCGCTGCGCAACAGCACCTCGCGCTCCTGCAGGGCCTTGCGCACCAGGCCGAACTCGGAATACTCCAGATAGCGCAGGCCGCCGTGGATCAGTTTGGTGGAGGCCGAGGAGGTGTGCGCGGCAAGGTCGTCGCGTTCGCACAGCACCACGTTGAGGCCGCGCCCGGCGAGATCGCGCGCAATGCCAGCGCCGTTGATGCCGCCGCCAACCACCAGCACATCGCACGCGGTGGTTGTTGCTGCCGGGTCTGCCGTGAAACGGTTCATGACGAAATGGTAGAGCCGTCCCTGGGGGCGCTCAGACGCGCGCCCGAACTGCGGTCGAACACATGCAGCGCATCGGTCGGCACGCGCAGACCAATGCGTTGCCCTTCCTGCCACGGCGCGTCGCCCGCCAGCCGTACCACGCAAGGTTGCGCGCCGATGGTTCCGTGCAGCATGGTTTCGGCGCCGAGCGCCTCGCGCAGCACAATGTCCATCTGCCACGCGCCCTGCGCATCGGGCACAAAGGCTTCGGGGCGAATGCCCACGACCAACGCGCGCGGGGCGGCGGTCAGCGCGGAGTCCACGCGCAGTGGGGCGGCCTGCGCGATGTGCAGTGTTTTGCCGTCTTCGCCAAGTTCCGCGTCGAACAGATTCATGCCTGGCGCGCCCAGAAACCCGGCGACGAACACGCTCGACGGCCGCGCGTACACCTCGCCCGGTGTGCCGACCTGCTCGATGCGGCCCTGGTTCATCACCACCACGCGCTGCGCCAGGGTCATGGCCTCGACCTGATCGTGGGTGACGAACACCGTAGTGGTTTTCAGGCGCTGGTGTAGCTGCTTGATTTCGACGCGCATGTGGTTGCGCAGCCGCGCGTCCAGGTTGGACAGCGGCTCGTCGAACAAAAAGAGTTGCGGTTCGCGCACGATGGCGCGGCCCATGGCCACGCGCTGGCGTTGTCCGCCTGACAGCGCGGAGGGCTTGCGGTCGAGCAGTTCGCTCAGCCCCAGCAGGCCAGCGGCCCATTGGACCCGGCGGTCGATATCGTCCTTGCTTGCGCCGCGCAGGCGCAGGCCGTAGGTGAGGTTGTCGCGCACTTTCATGTGCGGATAGAGCGCGTAGTTCTGAAACACCATGGCGATGTCGCGCGCGCTGGGTTCCAGGTCGTTGACCCGCTTGCCGCCAATCAGGATGTCGCCTTCACTGGGAGACTCCAGCCCGGCGATCATGCGCAATAGCGTGGTTTTGCCGCAGCCCGAGGGGCCGACGAGGACGACGAATTCGCCGTCTGGCACGTCGAGCGAAGTCGGGTGCAGCGCGGCGGTGTTGCCGAAGAATTTGGCGATGTGATGGAGTTCGAGCGTGGCCATGGTTATTTGTCGGAATCGGTCAGGCCCTTGATGAACCAGCGCTGCATCAGCAGCACCACCAGAACGGGCGGCAACAGGGCGAGCAAGGCGGTGGACATGATCAGATCCCAGCGCGGCAAGGCGAAGCTGGCACCCGCGTTGATCATGCCCTGCATGCCCATGACCACCGTGGTGTAACTCGCGTCCGTGGTTGTCAGCAGCGGCCAGAGGTACTGGTTCCAGCCGTAAACGAACACCAGCACGAACAGCGCCGCGATATTGGTGCGCGACAGCGGCAGCACCATATCGAGGAAGAAGCGGATCGGCCCGGCACCGTCAATCCGTGCGGCGTCCGCCAGGCTGCGCGGCAGGGTCATGAAAAACTGGCGGAACAGGAAGGTGGCAGTGGCCGAGGCGATGAGCGGCAAAATCAGACCGTTATAGCTGTTGAGCAGGTGCAGGTTGGCGGTGATCTGGTAGGTGGGGAAAAAGCGCACCTCGATGGGCATCATCAGGGTGAAGAAAATCAGCCAGAACGCCGCCATGCGCAGTGGAAAGCGGAAATACACCACCGCATATGCCGAGAGGATGGAGATGAACAGCTTGCCCACGGTAATGCCCAGTGCCATGATGAGGCTGTTGAGCAGCATGCGCCAGACCGCCGTGGTGCCGGGCAGGCCCTTGGTCAGCACCTCGGTCAGGTTGGCAAACAATTTGCCGCCGGGCAGCAACGGAAAGTGTCCGAGCAGCGCCTGCGGCGTGTGACTGGCCGCGACCAGTGCCAGATAGAGCGGCAGCGCGATGAGCACCGCCATGAAGATCAGGACGGCATGGCGCAGCCCGGCCGAACGCAGCAATCCGCCCTTCATTGGTAATGCACCTTTCTGCCGATGGTGCGGAACTGCACGATGGTGAGCCCGGCCACCAGCACCATCAGCACCACGGATTGCGCAGCAGCCGAACCCAGGTTGAGGTTCTGGAAACCGTCCTGATAGAGCTTGTAAACCAGGGTCTGCGTGGACTCGCCCGGGCCGCCCTTGGTGACGATGTTGATCAGCCCGAACGTATCGAACAGCACGAACACGCTGTTCATCACCAGCAAGAAGAACGTGGTTGGTGCCAGCAGCGGGAACACAATGGTCCAGAACCGCCGCACCGGTCTGGCTCCATCGAGCGAGGCGGCTTCGAGCAGGGATGTGGGAATGGCCTGCAACCCCGCGGTGAAGAACAGAAAGTTGTAAGCGATCTGCTGCCACGCCGTCATGGCAATGATGAGCAGCAAGGCCTGGTCGCCATCGAGGATGTAGTTCCAGTGCACACCAAGCGCCTGCAACACCTGCGCACCGGCACCGACTTGCGGCGAAAACATGAACACCCACAGCGAGCCAGTAATGGCGGGAGCCACGGCATACGGCCAGATGAATAGGGTGCGATACACGCCGCGCGCGCGCACCAGACTGTCGGTGAGCGCGGCCAGCAGCAGCCCCAGGCCCATGGCCAGCACCGTGGCGACGACGGCGTAGAGCGCGGTCACGCGGAAGGCGCGCAGGTAACTGTGCTCCTCAAACAGGGTGGCAAAGTTGCTCAAGCCAACGAATTGCTGGCTCAGACCGAATGGGTCGGTCTGATAGAACGCGCCAGAGAGCGCCTGCAGCGCCGGCCAGACAAAGAACAGCACCGTCACCGCGAGCTGCGGTGCCAGCAAAAAATAGGGAAGGACGCGATGCGGAAACGGCGCCGCATCGCGCACCTTGCGCCGCTTCAGGCGCCTGGGGGCACCTGAAGCGGCGGCAGGGGAGGAAGCCGTCATGCGCAAACAGCCTTATTGCGCCGCGGTCTGGCCAAACTGCGCCAGCAGCTTGTCGCCCTTGCTCACCACGGCGTCCATGGCTTGCTGCGGCGTTTTCTTGCCGGCGAGCGCGTCTTCCAGTTCGGCCCGAACGGTATCGCGGATCTGCGGCATATAGCCCAGGCGAATGCCCATGGTGAAGGGTTTGGGCGGCTTGTTGGTCAGCTCATGAATGGCCACCAGGGCGCCGGGTTGTTTCTCATAGAAACCTTCGGCCTTGAGCAGACCGAAACCCGCCTTGCTCACCGGCACATAGCCTGTGGCCTTGGCCCAGTACGACTGGGTTTTGGCGGAGCCGAGGAAGTCGAGGAACTTGGCGATACCGGGGTAATGGTCAGCGGGAACGCCCTTCATCACCCACAGCGAGGCGCCGCCCACGGCCGTGTTCTGTGGCGCGGTTTTCAGGCTGGCGTCATACGGCATGGGGGCAATGCCGAAGGGAAACTTGGCCCCGGCCTTGACAGCGGAGTAAGAGGCCGAGCTGTCCATATACATGGCGCATTCGCCGCTGTTGAACAACGGCGTGGCGTTGGTGCTGGCTGCGCCTGCATACTTGAAAATGCCGACCTTGGACCACTGCACCAGATCAGCGACATGGTCGACGTAAGGCTTTGCGTTGACCAGCAGCTTGACGTTTTTGTAGGACTTGAAACCGTTGTCCTGCGTGGCATAGGGAATGCCGTTCCACAGTGAGAATTGCTCGAACTGCACCCAGTCTGGCCAGCCGGTGGTGAAGCCGCATTTCACGCCAGCGGCCTTGAGCTTCTGCCCCGCTGCGCCCATCTCCTGCCAGGTTTTGGGCGGCTGCACACCGGCCTTGTCCAGCAAATCCTTGTTGTAGTACAGCACCGGGGTGGAGGAGTTGAAAGGCATGGACACCAGCTTGCCCTGCGCGTTGCTGTAGTAACTGGCCGCGCCCTCGATGAACTGACTGGTGGAGAAAGCAATGCCTTCCTTGGCCATCAACTCGTACACCGGCACATAGGCGCCCTTGGCCGACATCAGCGTGGCGGTGCCGACATCGAACACCTGCACGATATCGGGCGGGTTCTTGGCGCGGAAGGCGGCAATGGCCGACATCATGGTGTCGGGGTAGCTGCCCTTGTTGACCGAAACGACTTCGTACTGCGTTTGCGAGGCGTTGAA
>JAFGXB010000244.1 GCA_016936875.1 Burkholderiaceae bacterium
CACCAAGAAGAGCCAGGTGTTCTCGACCGCCGAGGATGGCCAGACCGCCGTCACCATCCGGGTGTTCCAGGGCGAGCGTGAAATGGCGGCCGGCAACAAGCTGCTGGGCGAGTTCAACCTGGAAGGCATCCCCCCGGCCCCGCGCGGCACGCCGCAGATCGAAGTGACCTTCGACATTGACGCCAACGGCATTCTGCATGTCAGCGCGAAAGACAAGGGAACCGGCAAGGAGAACAAGATCACCATCAAGGCCAACTCCGGCTTGAGCGAAGAAGAAGTGCAGCGCATGGTGAGCGACGCCGAAGCCAACGCCGAGGAAGACCACAAGAAGCGCGAACTGGTCGACGCACGCAACCAGGCTGACGCGGCGGTGCACAGCGTGCGCAAGTCGCTCACCGAGTACGGCGACAAACTCGATGCGGGTGAAAAATCCGCGATCGAAGCCGCCTTGAAGGAAGCGGAAGAAGCGATCAAGTCGGAAGACAAGGCCGACATTGAGGCCAAGACCGCCGCGCTGCTGAGCGCCAGCCAGAAAATGGGCGAGAAGATGTACGCCAGCCAGGCCGGGGAACAGGCCGCGGCGGGTGGCGCCTCAGCAGGCGGCGCCAGTGGCCAGGCGGCGGATGACTCCGTGGTTGATGCCGAGTTCAAGGAAGTCAAGGACGGCAAGGCCTGATTGCCCCGCGTTTTGAAATCTCCCGACGGGAGGGCCGCATGAGATCCGCGGCCCTCCCGTTTGTCCATTGTTTTTGAACCGATTTGCAAGGCTGAACCCGTGGCAAAACGTGACTATTACGAAGTATTGGGCGTGAGCAAAAACGCCTCGGAAGATGAGATCAAGAAGGCCTACCGCAAGCTGGCCATGAAGCATCACCCCGACCGCAATGCCGGCAACAAAGACTCCGAAGAACAGTTCAAGGTTGTCAAAGAGGCCTATGAGTGCCTGTGCGACGTGCAGAAGCGCGCCGCCTACGATCAGTACGGCCATGCCGGGGTGGATCCTTCAGCCGGTGGCTTCGGCGGTGGCGCCGGGGGATTTGGCGACTTCGGGAATATCTTTGACGAAATTTTCGGCGGCGGACGACGCGGCGGTAGCGGTGGCGGCGGGCCGCAGGTTTACCGAGGCAACGACCTGAGTTATTCGCTGGAAATCACCCTCGAAGATGCCGCGCACGGCGTGAGCAAGAGCCTGCGCATCCCTGGCTGGGAAGAGTGCGGCACCTGCCACGGCAGCGGCGCCAAACCCGGCACCAAGCCCATCACCTGCACCACCTGCCACGGCAGCGGCCAGGTAGCGCAGCGCATGGGTCCGTTTGCCATGCAGCAGACCTGCCCGACCTGCCACGGGACAGGCAAACTCATCCCCGATCCCTGCACGGCCTGCCACGGGCGCGGCCGCGTCCAGAAGCAGAAAACCCTGGAAGTGCAGATCCCGGCCGGCATCGACTCGGGCATGCGCATCCGCTCCAGCGGCAATGGCGAGCCCGGTGTCAACGGCGGCCCGCCGGGCGACCTGTATGTGGAAATTCACATCAAGCAGCACGGCGTGTTCGAGCGCGACGGCGACGATCTGCATTGCCATGTGCCGGTGAGCATGGCCACGGCGGCCCTGGGCGGCAGCATTGACGTGCCCACGCTGGGTGGCAAGGCCGAGATCGACCTGCCCGAAGGCACGCAGACCGGCAAGACCTTCCGCCTGCGCGGCAAGGGCATCAAAGGTCTGCGCTCCAGCTACCCTGGCGACCTGTACTGCCATATCACGGTGGAGACGCCGGTCAAGCTAAGCGAGGAGCAAAAACGCCTGCTGCGTGAGCTCGACGAGTCGCTGAAAAAAGGCGGCGACCGCCATTCTCCGCAGGCCAAATCGTGGTTCGACAAGGCCAAGGAATTCTTCAAGCCGCTCTGAACTGACAGGCATTGAGCGCGGCGGTGGCAAGGGGTGCGAAAATAGCGCCCTTTGCCTCTCAGGGAAACGCAGGGTCGCCCCAAGTTTCCTTGACCCCCGCGGGGGGCGGGCTGGGCAGAGCCCAGTCCTGGAGGCTCTCACACACATGCATCATGGAAGCCGAACGCCTCAACGCCATCTCCAACAGAATGACCGATCTCCAGCAGCGCGTTCAAGCGCTAAGGGGGTATCTTTGACTTCGATGCCAAATCCGCACGGCTGATGGAAGTTGCGGGTGCTCTTGAAGACCCGCAGGTCTGGAACGACCCCAAACGCGCGCAGGAACTCGGCCGCGAGCGCAAGTCGCTCGAAGGCGTGGTGCTCGGACTGGAGCGGCTCGCCACCACATTGGCAGATCACAGCGAACTCTTTGAGATGTCCCGCGAGGAAGGCGATGATGCCACCTGCGAGGCCATCGAAGCCGACGTGGAACAGTCTGCCGCCGAGGTCGAGGCGCTGGAGTTCCGCCGCATGTTCTCCAACCCGCTCGACCCGAGCAATTGCTTCATCGACATCCAGGCCGGTGCCGGTGGCACCGAAGCCTGCGACTGGGCCAGCATGCTGCTGCGCCAGTACTTGCGTTACTGCGAACGCAAAGGGTTCAAGACCGAGGTGATGGAAGAGACCGCGGGCGACGTGGCCGGCCTGCGCAGCGCCTCCATCAAGATTGAAGGCGATTACGCCTATGGTCAGTTGCGCACCGAAACCGGCGTGCATCGCCTGGTGCGCAAAAGCCCGTTCGACTCCTCTGGCGGACGCCACACCAGCTTCGCCAGCGTGTTCGTCTACCCCGAGGTGGATGACTCCATCGAGATCGACATCAACCCCGCCGATGTGCGTACCGACACCTTTCGCGCCAGCGGCGCTGGTGGCCAGCACATCAACAAGACCGACTCCGCAGTGCGCCTCACGCACACGCCCACCGGCATCGTGGTGCAGTGCCAGAACGATCGCTCGCAGCATAAAAACCGTGCCGAGGCGTGGCAGATGCTGCGCTCGCGCCTGTATGAGCACGAGATGCGCAAACGCATGGCCGAGCAGCAAACGCTGGAATCGACCAAGAGCGATGTGGGCTGGGGCCACCAGATCCGCAGCTATGTGCTCGACCAAAGCCGCATCAAAGATTTGCGCACCAACGTCGAAATCTCCAACACCCAGAAAGTGCTCGACGGCGATCTGGACGACTTCATCGCCGCCAGCCTGAAATCCGGCCTCTGATCTTCATTGCCCGCTGACCTCCGCACCGCCATGACCGCCAAACCCGACACCCCTGCCCGCATCACCCGCCTGGCGGAATACGCCCCCCCGGCCTACGCCATCGACAGCGTGCACCTGCGCTTCGAGCTCGACCCCGCGAAAACGCGCGTGCACAGCCGCATGGCCGTGCGCCGCGCCGATGGCGCCGCCGAGTCTGCCCCGCTCGTGCTCGACGGCGAAGACATCACCCTGCTGACTCTCAAGGTGAACGGCGAATTCGTCGCCTTCCGCCAGGACGGCAACACCCTGGTGCTCGACAAGCTGCCTGCCGCCTTCACGCTGGAGATCGAAACGATCAACGCCCCCCAGGCCAATACGCAACTGGCGGGGCTTTACATGTCGGGCGGCGCGTTCTTCACCCAGTGCGAAGCCGAGGGCTTTCGCCGCATCACCTACTGGCCAGACCGCCCGGATGTGATGAGCCGCTTTCACGTCACTCTGCGGGCCGACAAAGGCGCTTACCCGGTGTTGCTGTCCAACGGCAACTTGGTGTCGCAGTCCGATCTGGGCGATGGCCGTCATGAGGCTGTGTGGGACGATCCGTTTCCCAAGCCCTGCTACCTCTTCGCACTGGTTGGCGGCAATCTGGTGTGCCGCGAGCAGACCGTGCGCGCCGCCTCGGGCAAGACGCATCTGCTGCAGGTCTATGTGCGCGCGGGCGATCTCGACAAGACCGAGCATGCGATGGAGTCGCTCATCAAGTCGATCGCGTGGGACGAACAGCGCTTTGGCCTCAGCCTCGATCTGGATCGCTTCATGATCGTGGCCGTGAGCGACTTCAATATGGGGGCCATGGAGAACAAGGGCCTCAACATTTTCAACACCAAGTATGTGCTGGCCAACCCCGCCACCGCCACCGATGCCGATTACGACGGCATCGAGAGCGTGGTCGGCCACGAATACTTCCACAACTGGACGGGCGACCGCATCACCTGCCGCGACTGGTTCCAGCTCAGCCTCAAGGAAGGCCTCACCGTCTTCCGCGATCAGGAGTTCAGCCAGGACCTGGCCGCCGCCGCAGGTGGCGAGTCCGCCCGCGCCGTCAAGCGCATCGAGGACGTGCGCGTGCTGCGTACCGCGCAGTTCTCCGAAGATGCCGGTCCGATGGCGCACCCGGTGCGCCCCGAGCAATACCAGGCCATCGACAACTTCTACACCGCCACCGTCTACGAAAAAGGCGCTGAAGTGGTTCGCATGATGCAGACCCTGGTCGGTCGCGCCGGTTTTGGCAAGGGCATGGATCTGTATTTCCAGCGCTTCGACGGCCAGGCCGTCACCTGCGACGACTTCGCGCAGGCCATGGCCGATGCCAACCCCGAATCGGCTCTGGCCGCGCATCTCAGCGCCTTCAAGCGCTGGTACAGCCAGGCCGGCACGCCGCGCCTGCACGCCAGCGCCACACTGGATGCCACCGCCCGCACCTACACCCTCACGCTGCGCCAAACCCTGCCCGAAACACCCGGTCAGAGCAACAAGCAGCCGCAGGTCATTCCTGTCGCCATGGGCTTGCTCGACGCCCGGGGTGGCGCCCTGCCCCTGTGGCTGCAAGGCCAGGACAAGGGCACGTCGACCGTGCTCGTGCTCACCGCGGCCGAACAGACCTTTACCTTCGACAACATCGATGCCAGCGCGGTGACTCCCTCTCTGCTCAGAGGCTTCTCCGCCCCGGTGATCCTCGACTACGCCTACACCGATGCCGAGTTGCTGCATCTGCTGGCGCATGACGCCGACCCGTTCAACCGTTGGGAAGCGGCGCAGCGACTGTCGCTGTCGCGCGTGCTGGCTGCAGTGCGTGGCAACGCGCTGCAACTCGACGCCGCCTATCTCGACGCCCTGCGCGCCGTACTGCTCGATCCGCAACTCGACCCCGCGTTCAAGGAACTGCTGCTCACCCCGCCGGGCGAGTCCTACATCGCCGAGCAGCTCGACGAAGTCGACCCGCCCCGCATCCACCACGCCCGCAGCGCTTTGCGCGCCGCACTCGCGCAGCACCTCGCCCAAGACTGGCAAACCCTGTGGGACACCCTGGCACCCGCAGGCGGCTACAGCCCCGACTTCGCCAGCGCCGGTCGCCGCGCCCTGCGCAATCAGGCGCAGGCGCATCTGTGCGAACTGGGGCAAGGACCCTGGCTGGGGCAGGTATATCAACGCGTCAAAGACGCCGACAACATGACCGACCGCTTCGCCGCGTTGGCCGCCCTGGTGCATGTCGGCGCCGATCTGGCCAAGCCCGCGCTTGAGCGCTTCGCCGCCCAGTTTGCCCAGGAAGCCCTGGTCATGGACAAATGGTTCGCCCTGCAGGCCAGCGCGCCCGACCACGACGGCCAGCAACTCGGCCGCGTGCGCGCGCTGATGCAGCATCCCGCCTTCTCCATCCACAACCCCAACCGCGCACGCAGCGTGCTGTTCGCCTACTGCCAGGCCAATCCCGGTGCCTTCCACCGCGCCGACGGTGCAGGCTACGCGTTCTGGGCCGAGCAGGTGCAGGCGCTCGACGCCATCAACCCGCAGATCGCCGCCCGGCTGGCACGAGCGCTCGACCGCTGGCGCAAACTCAGCCCCGTCTACCGCGACGCCGCACTGCAGGCCTTGCGCAACGTCGCAGACAGTACCGCCCTGTCTGCAGACACCCGCGAAATCATCGAACGCGCCCTGGCCGACTGATCGCGGCGCACCCTTTTCCTTCCAGAGAATCCCCTATGAGCCAATCCGTCAACCTCACCCGCTATCTCGTTGAACAGGAACGCGAGCATGGCGCCATCACCCCACATCTGCGCCTGCTGGTCGAAGTCGTCGCGCGCGCCTGCAAGCGCATCAGCATCGCCGTGAACAAGGGCGCCCTGGGCGATGTCCTCGGCTCCGCCGGTACCGGCAACGTGCAAGGCGAAGTGCAGAAAAAACTCGACGTCATCGCCAATGACGTCCTCATCCATGCCAACGAATGGGGCGGACACCTGGCCGCCATGGCCTCGGAAGAAATGGACACCGTGTTCCCGGTGTCGGAGCACTACCCGCGCGGCGAGTACCTGCTGCTGTTCGACCCGCTCGATGGCTCCTCCAACATCGACGTCGACGTCACCATCGGCACCATTTTTTCCGTGTTGCAACTGCCCGGCAACGCGGGCGAAGTGAGCGAAGCGCATTTCCTCCAGGCCGGCGCCAAGCAGGTCGTCGCAGGCTACTGCGTCTATGGCCCGCAAACCCAGCTCGTGCTCACCATGGGACATGGCGTGGCCGTGTTCACCCTCGACCGCGAGCAGGGCAGCTTCGTTCTCACCCAGAGCGATCTGCAAATTCCGCCCAGCACCAGCGAGTTCTCCATCAATATGTCGAATCTGCGCCACTGGGCACCGCCCGTCACGCGCTACATCGATGAATGCCTGCAAGGCAAAGACGGGCCGCGTGGCCGTGACTTCAATATGCGCTGGGTCGGCAGCATGGTGGCCGACGTGCACCGCATTCTCATGCGCGGCGGCGTGTTCCTCTACCCGTGGGACAAACGCGAGCCGAACAAACCCGGCAAGCTGCGCCTGCTGTACGAAGCCAACCCGATGAGTTTCCTTGTGGAACAAGCCGGCGGCGCGGCCACCACCGGCACCCAGCGCATCCTCGACATCAACCCCACCTCGCTGCATGAGCGTTGCAGCGTGATGCTCGGCTCACGCGAGGAAGTCGAGTTGCTGCAGCAATACCACGCGCAAGCCGCCTAACCCGCAGATCAGACGTCGCCCCTGGTATAGAATTGCGGGCTTCGCCGGTGTAGCTCAGTTGGTAGAGCAGCGCATTCGTAATGCGAAGGTCGAGGGTTCGACTCCTTTCACCGGCACCAGATACACCCCCAAAAAAACCGCCTTCCAAGGCGGTTTTTTCTTGGCGCGGACTGTCCTAATTCACCGGCGTGAGCTTGGCGATGTTCAGCGCCAGCCACTTGGTGCCGTGGCGGCTGAACTTCACCTGGGCGCGGGCGTCTTCGCCGTGGCCTTCCAGGCTGAGCACCACACCTTCGCCGAACTTGTTGTGAAACACGGCCTGGCCGGTGCGCAGGCCATGCGAAGGTTTGGAGACCGGCGCCGCGAAGGCCGGGACCGTGGTCTTTGGGGTGTAGCTCCAGGTGCTGTGCTGATCAGCACCGAAGCCGCCGCCGAAGCCAGGCTGTTTGGCACTGAGCCATTTGAGCGATGTCTCGGGCAATTCGTCAAAGAACCGGCTGCGCAGGTTGTAGCGCGTCTGGCCGTGCAGCATGCGGGTCTGCGCCAGACTGAGGTAGAGGCGTTTGCGCGCACGGGTGATGGCCACGTACATCAGGCGGCGTTCTTCCTCCACGCCATCGGCTTCGTTCAGGGAGTTTTCGTGTGGAAACAAGCCCTCCTCCAGCCCGGTGATGAACACGGCGTCGAACTCCAGGCCCTTGGCGGCGTGCACGGTCATCATCTGGATGGCGTCCTGCCCGTTCTGCGCCTGGTTGTCTCCGGCTTCGAGCGCGGCGTGGGTGAGAAAGGCGGTGAGCGGCGAGAGGGTTTCGCCGGTGGCGGGGTCGATGCCGTCCGGCGCGGCCACGCTGTCGGCCACCGCCCCCAGTACCTGCGGTTCCTGCGCCGTGGCTTGCAGGCCAAAGCCCTCCTGCGTCACGAACGCGGCCGCGGCGTTGACCAGTTCTTCGAGGTTTTCCAGCCGCTCCTGGCCGTCGCGTTCGTCGCGGTAATGCGGGCCAAGCCCGCTGGCTTCGAGCACATGACGCACCAGATCGGGCAGGCTCATCGCAGCGGTCTGAAAGCGCATCTGCGCCACCAGATCGAGGAAGGACTGCAGGCCGAGGGCGCCGCGCCCGCCCAGCGCGTCAACCGCGTCGCTCAGGGGCACGGCCCGCAGGCGGGCGGCGTCCTGCAATTGCTCCAGGGTGCGCGCGCCAATGCCGCGGGCCGGAAAATTCACCACGCGGAGAAACGCGGTGTCGTCTTGCGGGTTGTCGAGCAGGCGCAGGTAAGCCAGGGCATGCTTGACTTCGGCGCGCTCGAAAAACCGCAGGCCGCCATACACGCGGTAGGGCAACCCGGCGTTGAACAGCGTGCCTTCAATCACCCGCGACTGCGCGTTGGAGCGGTACAGCACCGCAATTTCGCTGTGCGCCAGACCGTCGCGCAGCAGTTGGCGGATCTCTTCAATCAGCCATTGCGCTTCTGCGTAGTCGCTCGGCGCTTCAAACACCCGCACCGGCTCGCCCGCCCCCGCCTCGGTGCGCAGGTTCTTGCCCAGGCGCCGGGCGTTGTTGGTGATGAGGGTGTTGGCGGCGTCGAGAATGTGGCCGTGCGAACGGTAGTTGCGCTCCAGTTTGATGAGGTGCCGCACATGGAACTCGCGCTGGTAGTCGTCCATATTGCCAGCATGCGCGCCACGAAAGGCATAGATGCTCTGATCATCATCGCCCACGGCGAACACGCAGGCGCCTTGGGCGTCGTCCGGCCCGGCCATCAGTTTGAGCCACTGGTATTGCAGGCGGTTGGTGTCCTGGAATTCGTCCACCAGGATGTGGCGGAAGCGCTGACG
>JAFGXB010000245.1 GCA_016936875.1 Burkholderiaceae bacterium
CGTGAACAGCAAGCGGTCGTGCGCGATGTGCTGCAAACCCAGGGTCTCGCGCAACTGGTCGGCGTAATTGACCGCGCTGAAATCGGTGCCGGCGCTGAATACCATCACCCCGGTGCCGCCCCGGGCCAGGGCGAGCAGGCTTTGCCCGAGCGTCTGGCGGTCGATGCGTGCGTCGGCGTCCGAGTCGGCGCTCTTGGCCGCGAATGCGTCTGCCTGCCCGCGCCGCGCAAACACGCGGCCGATCTTGCCCACGACGCCCGCAGCGCCACGCAACGCAACACGCGACCACACCGCCCAGGCTTTCGGCCCGAAGCCGTGGCGCATGAGGCGCACGCCCACATAACGCAGCACGCTGCGCGCCGTGGCGAAATACAGCGCGTCATACAGCACGATGGCGCTGACGCGCGAATCCGCCAGCGCCGTCCAATAGCTCGGCATGGCGCCAGAGCAAAACCCCACCAGGGCGAAGTGCCGCGTGCCCGTGGTGTTCTGCAAGAGATCCATGGCCGCGCGCAGATCCGCGACCACTTGCTCTTTGTAAGACAAGCGGCCATCTGCGCGCACGCTGTCGCCCATGCCGTGCAGATCGAATCGCAGCGCGGCAATGCCGTCGGCTGCGAGCGCACGCGCCAGCTTGACGTTGACGCGGTGCGCCCCTACACGGTGAATGACGCCCGCGTTGAACAGCAGCACGCCGAAGGGCGGAATCGACGCTGTGCCAGACGCCGGGAACGTGACCGTTCCGAGCAAATCGTCCTGCGGGCCGAAGGTCATGGTCGTTTCAAGCATGGTCGGGCAAGGCGAGCGCCTCGATCAGGTGGCGGATCCAGTGCATCGGCACAATGGCGGTGGCTGCAGCGCTGTCAGTGGCCCAGTCGATTTTTGCGTCGCTGTTGGCTATGGCGGCATGGGCGGGAAGTTGCACGCCCGCCTGTGCAAGCGTCTGCAAGGTGGCGTCGACACGCGGGACGAGCAGGCTCAGGCGGTCTGCCGGAACGGGCAACAGTCGGCTGGGCGTGACTGCTTCGATCTGGGCGCGGCAGGCCGCACTGAGGGCGAACCCGAGCGCTTCGGCCTGCGGCGCGGGCAGCACGGCTTGCCGCAGCCGCGCGCTGAATGACCAGCGCACGCCATAACCCCGTTCAAGCGCTTCCAGATTGGAGACGGCGAGACTGTCGAGATACCTGCGGCCGTCCAGCACGGGTTCGATGAGCAGCAGGACATGCGCCGGGTGCGCGGCGCTTCGCGCGGTCTCCAGGGCAATGGTGCCGCCAAGGCGCAGTCCCACGGCGGACCAGCGCGGCGCGTGGCTTCGGCGCAGCAGTTCGTCCAGCGCGGCCCGGGCGTCGCTGATGCTGCCGAGCAAGTCCCACGCGTCGTCGTCTCCGGCGGAGTCGCCGCTGCCGTAATAATCGAAACGCAAGACGTGGTAGCCCGCCGCGGCGAGACGATCGGCCATGACCCGGTATAGCCGGTGCGAGCGAATGGCTTCCTGCCCGAACGGATTGCACAGCAAGACCGCGTGGTGCCGCTGCGGGGCGTCTGGCGCGGGTTCGAGATAAATGCCGACCAGTTCCCGGCTGCAATTCATCATGCGCACCGGCGTCAATTCAGTCTCCCGGACAGTGCGTCCACATGATGCCGCGTCACCTCACCGAAACCGCCCACCGCAGCCAGGGCCACGGCAAAACCAGCGGGGCCGGGCAGCGGGGAGAGGTCGAGGGGGGGATTGGCCGATTCGGCTTGTTCGATTTGCAGAGTCTGCCGCTGCGCCGCCATGCCGACATGCAGGGACCTGGGTTCAAGGGCCAGACCCAGCCCGAGTGCTTTCATGCAGGCTTCCTTGCGCGTCCAGCAGGCGAAAAACACCGTGGCGCGCTGCGCGACTGGCGTCTGTTCCAGCTCCGCGCGTTCTGCTGCGGTGAGCACGCCGGCGGCGAGCGTGGCATCTGGCAGATCGGGACGGATGGCTTCGATGTCCACACCGATCGCCACGTCATTGCTGACCGCGAGCAAGGCCCTGTTGTCGCTGTGACTCAGGTTGAAGCGCAGCGGGGCGGGCCGCTGCGCAGACCACGGCGCGCGTAGTTCCGGCTTGCCATACGGACCAATGACAAACTCCAGGTCTTGCGGCGCGCAGGCGAGATAGCGCCCCAGAATGCGGCGCAGCCAGGCATGCGCGGCGATATAGCGGGTGCGATGCAGGTCGTGGACAAAACGCTGCGCGCGCGTGCGTTCCGTGGCGTCGAGCAGCACAACGGCGTCTGGCGGCGGCTGATCCAGGTGCAGCTCCCAGAGATGCACGTCACGCCGTTGCGGGCGGGGCAGGGCCGTTGCCTGCGGCGTCAACGACGCATGGCGCGGCGCGGGGGTTTGCGCGGTTTTCGGTAGATCCAGGGAGGGCGCCATCTTTGTATTTTGCGGGCGAGAAAGTGTGTTGATCGGCCACGGTGGCAATGCAGCATGATGCGGGCACGGCGCGTGTGCAGACAATCCCGCCAAACGGGGGCGCTTTGCGCAACTGCGCGCCGCAGCCCGCATCTTGCAAGCAAATCATAGGCATGCAGGTGCCGGCTGGCATGACAACTAACGCACAGTTTTGCGCAATTGCTGCGCCTGGGCGGCGTCTCTGGAAAAACGCCGGGACGCCCTAACGCATCGCCTTGCGCGCAACGGCGGTGGCGTTGCAGAGTTGCTGCACGCCGTCGAGCACATCAACGCCCATGCGCGGCAGCGCGTTGGGCGACAGCGCCACCAGTTGACCGTGCTTGACCGCACTGACTTGCGCAAAACGCTTCCACTCCTGCAGCCAGGCCGCGCCGCGCGGGCTGGCGGTGACGATGAGTTGCGGATCGGCCTTGAGCACGGCCTCGGTGCTGATGGTGGGCGACAAGACCGGCAAGGTACCGAAAATATTGCGGCCGCCGCACAGGGTGATGGCCTGATTGATCAGTTGCGGCCCGCCCACGGTGATCAAAGGCTGGTTCCACACCTCGTAAAACACCCGTACCGCCGGTTGTTGCGCCGCGTAGCGCTGACGCAGCGCAGCCAGCCGGGTGTCGTAATCGCGCACCCAGCGCGCAGCGGGCCGAGGCGTGCCGGCCAATTGACCGATGCGCTGCACGGTCGATGCCAGCGACTCGAAGGTGTTGGCCTGGCTCCAGTACACCGGAATGCCCAGCGACTTCAGCCGTGCCACCTCGCGTGGCGGCGTGCCCGACTCCCAGGCCAGAATCAAGTCGGGCTTGAGCAGGGCGATGGCTTCGAGATTGAGCGCGAACGCATCGCCCACCAGCGGCAGCTTGCGCGCCCAGCGCACATTGCTCGCCCCCCGGATGGTGGCGACGATCTGCTTGCTCGCGCCTGCCGCCGCACTGAGTTCGAGCAACTGCGGCGACAGGGCGATGATGCGTCTGGCCGGTGCGGGCAGGACGATGACCTGCCCGGCGTCATCCGTCACCTGCACGGGGGCGGCCTGACCCGGCGCCGCAAGGGCCAGCAGCAGCGCGGCGCAGGCCGCGCGCAGCAAAGACAGCCGGTTCATTGCGGTGCCGCCGTTTTGGGTTTGAAGGCGCACAGATCGGCCACGCCGCAGCGCCAGCATTCCGGCTTGCGCGCCTTGCAGACATAGCGGCCATGCAGGATCAGCCAGTGGTGCGCGTGCAGGCGAAATTGCGGCGGAATGACCTTTTCCAGCTTGTGCTCCACGTCCAGCGGGGTTTTACCCGGCGCCAGCCCGAGGCGATTGGCCACGCGGAAAATGTGCGTGTCCACCGCAATCGTGTCGTGGCCAAAGGCCACGTTGAGCACCACATTGGCGGTTTTTCGCCCCACGCCCGGCAGCGATTCCAGCGCGGCGCGGCTCTGCGGCACTTCCCCGCCGTATTGGTCGATGAGCATGCGGCAGGCGGCGATGAGGTTCTTCGCTTTGGTTTTGTACAGCCCGATGGTGCGGATGGCCTCGCGCAGCCGCTCTTCACCGAGATCGAGCAGGGCCTGCGGCGTGTTGGCCACAGCGAACAGCGGCCGGGTGGCCTTGTTCACGCTGACATCGGTTGCCTGCGCGGACAGCGCCACTGCGACCAGCAGCTCGAAAGGCGTGCGGTACTCGAGTTCGGTGCGCGGCTCCGGGTTGGCCGCGGCAAAGCGCGCGAACAAGGTGTGGATCTGGGCGGATTTCATGCGGCGCGATGATAGGCGCAGCAGTCAGAAGCCCCGTCTGACGCGCGCGGCCGACGTACAGGGCGATGGTATGATTTCCCTTTGTTGCGAATTTCGCAAATCATGTTGTAAATCATAGGGTTAGAACACGTCGATGCGTTTGACCTCACTTCGTCTGGCCGGATTCAAGTCGTTTGCCGAACCCGTCACGCTGCCGTTTCCCGGTCGCATCAGTGGCATCGTCGGCCCCAACGGCTGCGGCAAATCGAACGTCATCGACGCGGTGCGCTGGGTGCTGGGTGAAAGCAAGGCCAGCGAGTTGCGCGGCGAGTCCATGCAGGACGTCATCTTCAACGGCAGCGGCCAGCGCAAACCCGCCAGCCGCTGCAGTGTGGAAATGGTGTTCGACAACAGCGATCACCGCATCGCCGGTCAGTGGGGGCAGTTCACCGAAATCGCCATCAAGCGCGTGCTCACCCGCGACGGCACGTCGAGCTATTTCATCAACAACCAGGCGGTGCGCCGCCGCGATGTACACGATATTTTTCTCGGTACCGGCCTGGGGCCGCGCTCCTACGCCATCATCAGCCAGGGCACCATCACCCGCATTCTGGAATCGCGCCCCGAAGACCTGCGGATGATGCTCGAAGAGGCTGCCGGCGTGTCCAAGTACAAGGAACGCCGCCGCGAAACCGAGAACCGTCTGCAGGACACCCGCGAAAATCTCACCCGCGTGCAAGACATCCTGCGCGAGCTGGGCAGCAATCTGGGGCGGCTCGAACAGCAGGCCGAGGTGGCGACCCGCTACCAGGGTCTGCAAGCCAGCGCCGCATTGGTGCAGCAGCAGCTCTGGCTGCTGCGCCAGGAGGAGGCGCAGGCCAGACGTCAGCAAATCACCCTGGCCGGCGGCGAGGCGATGAATGCGCTCGAAGCGCGTATTGCCGAGCAGCGCGGCGTCGAGGCCGAGATTGAAACCCTGCGGCAGGCGCAGTTCGCCAGCAGCGACACGCTGAACCGGGCGCAGGCCGCGTTTTACGCGGCGCAGTCGCGCGTCAGCCAGTTGGAGGCGGAAATCCGCTTTGTGCTTGAAGCGCGTCAGCGCGCCCAGGCCACCCTGCTGGCCATCGACGCGCAAACCCAGGAATGGCAACAGCGGCATGACACCGCCGTGGAACAGGCCGCAGACACCGCCGAACGCCTCGCCGACGCGGAGGTGCAGGCCGAGGTGGCCCAGGCCCGCGCGCAGGAGCAAAGCGAAACATTGCCCGCACTGGAGGCGGCCTTGAGCGACGCCCAGTTGCGCGCTGCGGACGAGCGCGCGCAGGCTGCCGGGGCGCAGCAGGCCTTGCAGGCCGAGGCGGCAAGGCAGCGCGGCATGGGGCAGCAGATCCAGCAGTTGCAACAACGCGCCGAGCGCCTGCGCGCCGAGCAACGCACCGTGGTGGCGCCCGACAGCCTGCGTCTGGCCGATCTGCAGCGGCAGCAAGACGATCTGAACGACGCACTCGACGTCACCCGCGCGCAGCGTGAGCAACTCGACGACACCTTGCCCGATCTGCAACAGGCGCGGCAGCAGGCGCAGCAGGCGCAGCAAAGCTCTGCTGCGCAACTCGCCGCCACAAACGCGCGCATTTCCGCCCTCCGAGCCTTGCAGGAACGGGTGCTCACCGAGGGCAAGTTGCGGCCCTGGCTGGCCAAGCACGGGCTCGACGGCCTGTCGCAGCTCTGGTCGCGTCTGCAAGTGGAAAATGGTCTGGAAACCGCGCTTGAAGCCGTGTTGCGCGAGCGTCTGGCCGCACTGGAACTGCGCCAGCTTGATATGGCCGCGGGTTTCGCCACCGATGCACCGCCGGCCAAGCTGGCGTTTTATTCGTCTGCCGTGCAGGCCCAGACTGCCGTGGTGCCCGCCCCGATCACGCCGCCCGCGGGCTGTCGTTGTTTGCGCGAAAGCGTGCGCAGTGGCGATGCCGCGCTGGCCAGCCTGCTGGACGACTGGCTCGGCGCGGTGTTTGTTGCCCCGTCGTTGCAGCAGGCGCTGGTGCTGCGGAGCAATCTCTCGGCGCAGCTCACATTGGTCACGCCCGAAGGGCATGCGGTGTCGCGCCAGAGCGTGAGTTTTTACGCGCCGGATTCCGAGCAGTCCGGCGTGCTGGCGCGGCAACAGGAGATTGACAATCTGGAGCGCCAGATCAAGGCGGAGCAGCTCATCGGCGAGCAAAGCCGCGCGCAGCTCCATCAGGCCGAGCACGATCTGGGGCAGGCGCAGGAACAGCTCGCCGCGCTGCAACGTCGCCAGCAGCAGGACACGCAGCAACTCCACACCGTGCAGGTGGAGTGGCTCAAACTCTCTCAGCAGGCGGAGCAGAGCGCCGCGCGCCACAGCCAGATTGCGGCCGATCTGGGCGACATTGACGCCCAGATGGAGGAGCTGCAGGCGCAGCAGGCCGAGAGCGAGGCGCGCTTTGAACAACTCGACGCGCGGCTGGCCGGCCAGCAGCAACTCCAGGCCGATCTGGAAACCGAGGTGATGGACGCGCAGCGGCTGCTGACCGATGCGCGGACGCAGCAGCGCCAGCTCGAATCGCAGGCGAGTGAGAGCGGCTACGCGGTGCGCAGCCTGGGGCAAAAACTGAGCGATCTGCAGCGCGAGGCGCAGATGACGCTGGAGCAGCTCTCCCGCCAGGGCAGTGCCCGCGAGGCGGCGCAGGCCGAGCTGGCGCGGCGCAGCGAGGAGAGTGCGCAAACCGGCCTGCAATCCGCCCTCATCGAGCAGGAAAGCGCGCAAGCCGTGCTGGGCGCGCGCCGCAGCGAGGCCGATGATCTGGCCCTGCAACTGCGCCAGCGCGAGGAAGCCCGGCTGACCCTCGACCGAGATCTCGATCCCCTGCGCCAGCGCATCACCGAGTTGCAGCTCAAGGAGCAGGAGTTCCGCCTGCAGGCCGAACAGTTCAGCGAGATGCTTGCTGAGGCGCAGGCCGACATCGAGGCCGTGCGCGCCAGCCTGCCGGCAGACGCCCAGGCGCCTGCATTGGCGCGCGAATTGGACCGACTGCAGCGCGACATTGCCGCGCTGGGCGCGGTCAACCTCGCCGCACTCGACGAGCTGGGACAGGCGCGCGAACGCAAACAGTTTCTGGATGCGCAGAACGACGATCTGCAGACCGCCATCAGCACTCTTGAAGACGCCATCCGCAAAATCGACGCCGAAACCCGCGACATGCTGGCGGCCACTTTCGCGCAGATCAACGACCACTTCGGTCGCATGTTCCCGCTGCTGTTCGGCGGCGGCAATGCGCGGCTCATCATCACCGGCGAAGAAATTCTCGACGCCGGGGTGCAGGTCATGGCGCAGCCGCCGGGCAAGAAAAACAGCTCCATCCACCTGCTCTCCGGTGGCGAGAAGGCGCTGGTGGCCATTGCGCTGGTGTTTGCCATTTTCCAGCTCAATCCGGCGCCATTTTGCCTGCTCGACGAAGTGGACGCGCCGCTGGACGACGCCAACACCGAACGCTACGCCCGGATGGTCAAAGACATGTCGGCCGGCACGCAGTTCCTTTTCATCTCGCACAACAAGATCGCCATGGAAATGGCCGATCAGCTCATCGGCGTGACCATGCAGGAGCAGGGCGTCTCGCGCACCGTTGCCGTGGAAATGGACGCGGCGCTACGCTTTGCCCAAGCCGCCTGAACCGCACACACACAAACCCCCGAGGAGTCCTGGATGGGACAGTTGCAAATCGCCTTGATCGTCATCGGTGCCATCATCATTGCCGCCGTTATTGCCTACAACAGCTGGCAGTCCGGCAAGTTCAAGCGCCAGCGCGCCAGCATCGACGCGGATGAACCGGGGCGTGCCGAGCCGGTCGAACCCGGCGGAATCGACGCGCTGAGCGTGGACGGCGAGCCGCTCGAACCCGTGCCGCTGTCCCCGGAAGTCGGCCCCCGGCCGCGTCTGCTGCCGCTGCAGATCGACCCGCTCATCGACGCGATTGCCAGCTATCTGCTCGATCCGGTCCGCACGGGAGAGGTGCTGCAGCCGCGCCTGCCCAAGGCCGCGCGCGCCGGTGCCAAGCGCATGTTGTTCGAGGGCCGCAACGCCGAATCCGGCAAGTGGGAGACGTTGCAGCCGCAGCACAGCTATGCGGAGCTGCAGGCCGCGGTGCAGCTGAGCAACCGGGGTGGCCCGATCAACGCCATCGAGTTCTCCGAGTTCATCGCCAAATGTCACGAACTCGGCGATGCGCTTGGCGTTGCGCCCGACCTGCCCGACATGGCCGAGGCGCTGCAGCAGGCGCGGCAGCTCGACACCTTCGCCAACGCCAACGACGCCCAGCTCTCCATCACCCTGCGCGCCCGCAACGTGCCCTGGGGAATCGATTTCCTGCGTCAGCGCGCGCAGGCCGAGGGCTTCGTTCCGGGTGCCGAGGCCGGCCGCATGGTGCTGCTCTACCAGGACGTGGAACAGGAGCCAACGCCGCTGGTGCACCTGCAGTTCGACGCCCGCGCCGATCTGGCCGACAGCGCGGCAGCCGTCGGCCACGCCACCTTGCTGCTCGAAGTGCCGCAGGCCCCGGCGGAGCAAAAGCCCTTCGGCCGCATGCGCCAGGCCGCGCGTGCGCTGGCCACCGCGCTCGACGCCGTTGTGGTCGATGACAACAACGCGCCGCTGTCCGACGCCGCGCTCGACCACATCGAGAAGCAGCTTGGCATGCTCTATGACGTGCTCGATCAGCACGGCCTGTCCGCTGGCTCCGCCGCCGCGCAGCGTCTGTTTTCCTGACCTTCGCCATGCCTGCCGTCACGCCCGCCGAGCGCGCAGCGGCGCTGCGCGCCGAAATCCATCGCCTCGACCACGCCTATTACGTGCTCGACGCCCCGCTGGTTCCAGATGCCGATTACGACGCGCGGTTCCGCGCGTTGCAGGCCCTTGAAGCGGCACATCCAGAACTGCGCACACCCGACTCGCCCACCCAGCGTGTGGGTGGCGCGCCGCTGCCGCAGTTTGCCCCGGTGCGGCATGCCGTGCCCATGCTGTCCATCCAGACCGAGACCGACACCACGCCGCAAGGCGCGGTGGCCTTCGACTTGCGGGTGCGCAACAAGCTCGGCCTCGGCGCCGACGATCCGCCCGTGGCCTACAACGCCGAACTCAAGTTTGACGGTCTGGCCATCAATCTGCGCTATGTGCACGGCGTGCTGGTGCAGGCCGCCACCCGCGGCGACGGCGAAACCGGCGAAGACGTGACGCAGAACGTGCGCACCATCCGCAGCGTGCCGCTGCAACTCCGCACCGCGCATCCCCCCGCCGTGCTCGAAGTGCGCGGCGAGGCGCTGATGCAGCGCGCCGACTTCGCGCGCTACAACGACCGCCAGCGCGCCAAGGGGCTGCCCACCCTGGTCAACCCACGCAACGGCGCGGCCGGCAGCATCCGCCAGCTCGACCCCGCCATCGCCGCGCAGCGCCCGCTGGCGTTCTACGCTTACGGCTGGGGCGAAATTCAGGGCTGGGCCGACCAGCCCACCACCCACCACGCCATGCTCGACGCCCTGGCCGCGTTCGGTCTGCCGGTGGCGGCGCAGCGCGTGCACGGCCCCGGCGCGCAAACCCTCACCGGCTTCCACACCCAGATTGCCGCCGCACGCGACAGTCTGCCGTTCGACATCGACGGCGTGGTCTACAAGGTCGACAGCCTGGCGCTGCAGGCCGCACTCGGCTTTCGCAACCGCGAGCCGGTGTGGGCCGTGGCGCACAAATACCCGGCGCAGGAGCGCAGCACCCGCGTGCTCGCCATCGACATCCAGGTGGGCCGCACCGGCAAGCTCACCCCGGTGGCCAAGCTGGAGCCGGTATTCGTCGGCGGCGTCACCGTGACCAACGCCACTCTGCACAACGAAGACGAAGTGCGCCGCAAAGACGTGCGCGTGGGCGACAGGGTTGTCGTGCGCCGCGCCGGTGATGTGATTCCCGAAGTGGTCAGCGTCTTGCTCGACCAACGCCCGGCGGATGTTGGCGAGCCGTTCGACCTGTACAAACAGCTCGGCGGCCATTGCCCGGTGTGCGGCTCGGCCATCGTGCGCGAGCAGGGCGAGGCCGACTGGCGCTGCACCGGCGGCCTGTTCTGCGCCGCGCAGCGCAAGCAGGCCATCCTGCACTACGCCAGCCGCCGCGCGCTGGACATCGAAGGGCTGGGCGAAAAACTGGTCGATCAACTGGTGGACGGGGCCGTCGTGCGCGTGCTGCCCGACCTCTACAAACTCGGCCTGCTTAAACTCGCCGCGCTCGACCGCATGGCCGACAAAAGCGCCGCCAATCTGCTGGACGCGCTGGAACACAGCAAGGCGACCACGCTGCCCCGCTTCGTCTACGCGCTGGGCATCCGCAATGTGGGCGAGGCCACCGCCAAGGAACTCGCCCGCCATTTCGGCAGCCTGGACGCCCTGATGAACGCCAGCCTGGAGCAACTGCAGGCCGTGCCCGACATCGGCCCCATCGTCGCCCAAAGCATTCGCACCTTTTTCGAGCAGCCGCACAACCGCGAGGTGGTTGAACAACTGCGCGCCTGCGGCGTGCATTGGGACGAATCGGCCCCGGTTGAAAGCGCCACAGCCAAGCCGCTGTCTGGCAAAACCCTGGTGCTCACCGGCACCCTGCCCAACTTGGGCCGCGAAGACGCGAAGGAGCGCATCGAGGCGGCAGGCGGCAAGGTGAGCGGCTCGGTCTCGAAAAAGACCCATTACGTTGTTGCTGGCGCCGAGGCCGGCAGCAAACTCGCCAAGGCGCAAGAACTCGGCGTGGCCGTGCTCGACGAAGCCGGCCTGCTCGCCCTCCTTGCAGACGCAGCAGGCGATGGCTGATCAAACGGTCTCTCTCGGCCTCGACCTTGGCGGCACCAAGATCGAGGTGGCCGCGCTCGATGCGCAGGGTCGCTTTTTGCTGCGCGAGCGCCGCGCCACGCCGCAGGGCGACTACGCGGCAACCCTGCAGGTCATGGCCGATCTGGTCGCGCACGCCGACGCGCGCCTGGGCCGAACGGACCGTGTCGCGCTGCCCGTGGGCGTGGCGATTCCCGGCTCCATCTCCCCCACCACGGGGCGGATTCGCAACGCCAATTCCACCGTGCTCAACGGCAGGCCGCTGCAACGCGACCTGGAGCAACGCCTCGCGCGCCCCGTGCGTCTGCACAACGACGCCAACTGCCTGGCCATCAGCGAGGCGGCCGATGGCGCAGGGCAGGGCGCGCGCATGGTGTTCGGGGTCATTCTCGGCACCGGCGTGGGCGCGGGCATTGCGATCAACGGCACCGATTGGCTGGGCTGCAACGCCGTGGCCGGCGAGTGGGGCCACAACCCGCTGCCCTGGCCCCGCCCATCCGCCGCCTGGCGCGAACTGCCAGGGGCGCGGTGCTGGTGCGGCTTGCACGGCTGCATCGAAACCTGGTTGAGCGGCCCGGGCTTTGCCGCCGACCATGCCGCGCAGACCGGCGGTGGCGAGATGGCGGCACCAGACCTCATCACCGCCATGCGCGCTGGAGATGCGGCGGCGCGGGCGAGTTTTATGCGCTACTGCGACCGGCTGGCGCGGGCGCTGGCACACGTCATCAACCTGCTCGACCCCGATGTCATCGTGCTTGGCGGCGGCATGAGCAAGGTGCCCGAGCTGTACGCCGAGGTGCCGCTGCGCTGGGGCGCATGGGTGTTCTCGGACGCCGTGCGCACCCGGCTTCTGCCCGCGCAGCACGGCGACTCTTCAGGGGTACGCGGCGCCGCCTGGCTGTGGCGAGCATCGTCTGCCATCTGATGATGGCACCGCAGCGCAGCGGCGGCTGAAGCAGGCCGCCGCTGGGGGGCTCAGAACCGCACAAACTCCGGCTGCGCGTTGCCGAGAATGGGCGGGCCGTCTGTGCTTGGCGCTTTCGGCTGGCGCACCGCCGTCCCGCGGGCAGGCTGTTGCGCAGCCGTCTGCGCCGTCATCTGCTGTCCCTCCTGCGCCAG
>JAFGXB010000246.1 GCA_016936875.1 Burkholderiaceae bacterium
AAACACGCCCAGCGGTTCGCGGTTATAGCCGTAGACCGTCTGGTACTTCTTGTTGAACAGGTTCTGCACCCGCGCATTCCAGCTCCAGTCTTTTGACACCGCGCCGCTGGCGGTGAGGTCGACGGTGGTGTAGCTGCCGAGTGTCGTGCGGGTGGTCGCCCCGTTATCCCAGCGCGGGCCGCTGTAATGCACCGTGGCGCCATACAGCACCGACGCGATCTCGCGGTTAACCGACACATTCGCCAGGCTGCGCGCCCGGCGTTGCAGGGTGGGGTCGCCGGGCTTGCTGGTGTCCACCGGCTGCTGCAGGGTCAGGTTGGCGTCATAGGCCCAACCGTTCCACGCGCCACGGCCCGTCAGCTCCAGTCCGCGGGTGCGGCTGCTTGCAATGTTCTGGAAGGTGCTGGTGGTGAAGTCATATTGCCACTGATCGGTCATCTTGGTCTGGAACAGCGTGGCGCGCAGCAGATTTGCGCCTTGCGACCACTGCAAACCGGCTTCTGCGGAATGCGCCTTCTCCGGCTTCAGATTGGCGTTGCCGTAATACGGCGCGTACAGATAGCCCAGCGGCGCGGCATTGAACGCCGTGGAGTAACTTGCTATGGCCTTGAAGCCGCCGCCCAGTTCGCGCCCATAGCCCAGATAGCCGGTGTTCTGACCCGAATAGCCGTCGATGGCGTCATGGCGCAGGTTCATTTGCACCGTATTGCCGCTGAAGGCGCCGTCCAAACCGACAAACACGGCCTTCGCATTGCGCTCTTTGTCGGGAATGGAGTTCGTGATCGAGGCAATGGACTGGCGCTGGAACTCCAGCCCGCCCGTCACCGTCCAGCCGCTGCCGAGTTGCACCACATTACGCCATAACAGTTGCTGCACGCGGGTGCGGTAGGTTCCGCTGTAGGGATAGGCGCTGAAGTTCTGCGTCGTGTTGGTGGTGCTTTGCTGCGACGCGCTCAGATGCGACTTCCATGCCGCAGTTAACTGGTTGTCACTGAACAGCTGATACAGCTCCTGCGTCGTGCTGCTCAGATTGGTGTCCGTCGGGCTGGCGTAGCTGCCATAGCTGTCGTAGCTGGCCCTGCCCTCGCTGCGAAACGCGCGCAAGCCGAGCGACTGCCCCGGGGCGAGCGTCTGCACGATGGAGCCATTCATCGTCGTGTTGCGATAGCCGTTGGCATTCGGGTTGACGTTGACCTGCTGCGCCGGATTGATGGCACTGATGCCCTGCGTGGTGTAGCGACTGATGCCCGCCTGCAAGGCGGTGTTGCCCACCTGCCCGCTGGCGTTGGCCGACACCGTGGCCGTGTTGCGGCTTCCAGCCGTCACCGACACCGAAGCCTGCGGCGTTTTGCCGCCTTCACGGGTGGTGATCAGCACCACGCCGCCTATCGCCCCGGATCCATAGATGGCCGACACATTGCCACGAATGATTTCGATGCGCTGAATCTGGTCGGTGGTGAAGTTGTTGAGATACGCCGTGCCCGTGGCATCCTGCGCATTCATCGGCACGCCATCAAGCAGCACCAGCACATCCGCGCCACCAAAACCGCGCAGGAACACATTGCCCGTTTGCCCCGGCCCGCCGTTGGACGTGGCCTGCACGCCCGCAACCTGCTGCAGCAAAGTGGTGAGGTTTTGCGCCCCGCCTTGCTCGATCTGCTCGCGCGTGATGACACTCACACTCGGCAGGGCGCTCGCCAACGACTGCGGATAGCCCGTGGCAGACACCACCACCGGCGCCAACGCCGTTGTGGCCTCGGAACCTGCGGGCGTCTGCGCCTGCGCGCTTGCGCCGACGAGCGCGATGGACAAGGCCAGCAGGGTGCGTGCCCACGGCATGGCTGGAGAAGTGGATGGCCGTGCAAGTGCATGGCGCGGCGCAGGGCGCATCAGGTCTGCGCTGAAGACAGAGGACTGCTGAAACATGATGGATCTTCCGATTTGAGGAGCGCTGCCGTGTTCCCCCGCACGGCTGGCGCGGCTGAAGCGCGCAGCGTCAGACAATCGGATCACATCGCAACCGCAGGCAGCCTGCACAGCGACACCATCGCCGGCGCGGTCGTGATGCGCCCCGTCCGCCCGAAGCTGCGCGTCTTCTCGTCGTTGGCCGGTATCCGGGCTGGCGACACAATCCGGACATCCTTCCCAAACCCGAAGGTTCAGTGGATTGCGTGTCCGAACGGAAGGCATGCGCCTTCGGTCGCTGACCGTTGCGGGGGCAGCACAGGCTGGAGCGTCCGCCGAGGGCATGGCTCTTCCTGTTTCCCGTTTAACTGCGCGACATGAACCGCCGCGCGAGCACCAACAAGCGGTATGTTAGCGACCCGACTTCGCCAGTTTGCCCAGCGCGGCTTGCGGATGAACAGACTCTAGAATGCCAAATATGGACGAACGACCGCTCTCCCCCGCCATGGCCCAGTTGCGCGAGCGTGTCGAACGCCTGCTGTTGCGGCACGCCGAATTGCAGCGCACCAACGCCCTGCTCACCGAGCGGCTGCAGAGCAGCGAAGCCGAACGCGGCCAGTTGCGCCAGCGCCTGCATGACGCCACACAACGCATCGACAACCTGTTGCTGCGACTGGATCAGACCCACTCGATACCGGGCACGCCCGACCCCCACGCATGAGCACGACCACGCTGGATGTGAACATCATGGGCCAGATCTACACCCTGGCCTGCCCCGCTGACGAGCAGGCCGCGCTGAAGGCCGCCGTGCGCGAGGTGGACACTGAAATGTGCGCCATTCGCGACATGGGCAAGGTACGCGCCCGCGAACGCATCGCCGTGCTCGCGGCCCTCAATCTGGCGCACAGTCTGATCGAAGCACGCCAGGCTGCGGGCGCAACAAGCGCAGCCGCAGGCGGTCAGCAAGCCGCACCGGCGCTCGACACCAATGACATCCAGACCTTGAGCGAACTCACCCGCCAACTCGACGACGCCCTGGGTGCCGAGGGAAAATTGCTCTGAACTTCCCCCGACCGAGCAAGCCCGCCCTACAATGCAAAGCGTCTGTCGGGCTTGGTTGGGTCGGCATTTCCTGAACCGATAAATTTGTGCCTCGGGCTTGGAAATTCTGTGTGTGCGCGTGACGTCTCGCGCAGACGTCCCCAAAGCGCAGTGACCTTGCCCACCTGTCCCACTAGGGTTCAGGGATCAACGCTCAGTCGGGTACCGGCAGACACCTCTGCTAGGTTCGATCTATCGTTGGATGCGGCCAAGGTTCAGGGATCAACGCTCAGTCGGGTACCGGCAGACACCTTTTCCGCATGACCTCCCCCCTGCCCCACACTGCGATCTGCGTGCTTGACACCCAGGTCCTGCTCGACTGGGTGTTATTCGACGACCCGCGCATGCGCCCGTGGGCGCTGGCCATCCAGAGTGAACGCGTGCGGTGGATTTATTGCGCCGCCATGCAGGACGAAGCGCTGCGCGTGGTGCACTACCCGGCGCTGGTCAAGCGGCACGACCCGTCAGTTTCCACGCAGAACGTGGCCGCATGCTTTGCGCGTTGGGGGCAGCTCTGTCGCGCGCCGCAGCCCCAGTCGCATTTGGTCTGCACCGACCCAGACGACCAGATGTTTCTCGATCTCGCCCTGACCCAACGCGCGGCGAACCTCTTGAGCCGCGACCGGGCCGTGCTGCATCTGGCGCAGCACGCCAGCGGGCTTGGTCTGCACATCAGCCCGCCCGAACGCGCGGCTGCGCCGCGCTGAGGTTGACTTCAGGACGCCGACTGTCCCAGCGCCAGCAGGCGCTTTTGCCGTCGCAGCGACCACCAGATCATGCCGCTGCCCAGGATGATGAGCGGGATCGACAGCAACTGGCCCATGGTGAGGTGAAACCACAGGTAGCCGAGAAAGGCATCGGGCTGGCGGAAAAACTCGTCAGTGAACCGCGCCAGCCCATAACCCAACGCAAAACAACCGGCGATGAA
>JAFGXB010000247.1 GCA_016936875.1 Burkholderiaceae bacterium
CCCCATTGAGCGCACAAGACATTTCCGACTACATCGCCAGCGGCGAGCCCTTCGGCAAGGCCGGCGCCTATGCCATGCAGGGGCGCGGCGCGGCGTTTGTCGAACACATCAGCGGCAGCGCCAGTGGCATCATCGGTCTGCCGCTGTGCGAGACACTCCGCCTGTTGCGCGCCGCGGGCTGGCAAGGCGGCCCGCACACCCCATCACAACAAGAGACACCGCGCCCATGAACCCGACGCCCGAAGACATCCTCATCAACATCACGCCGCAGGAAACCCGCGTGGCCCTCGTGGCCCACGCCGCCGTGCAGGAGCTGCACATCGAGCGCAGCCTGGAGCGCGGCCTTGTGGGCAATGTCTATCTGGGCAAAGTGGTGCGGGTGCTGCCGGGCATGCAGTCCGCCTTCATCGAGATCGGGCTGGAGCGCACCGCGTTCCTGCATGTGGCCGATCTGTGGCAGCGTCAGGCCATTCCCGTGCCCACCGATGCCGCCACCGACGCGCCGGTTGCGCACCCCGTGCAGCCCATCGAAAAGCTGATCTACGAAGGCCAGACACTGATGGTGCAGGTGCTCAAAGACCCGATCAACACCAAGGGCGCGCGGCTCACCACGCAGATCAGCCTGGCCGGACGCATGCTGGTGCATCTGCCGCGGGACGACCACATCGGCATTTCGCAGAAGATCGAAGGCACCGAGCTGCGCACCGCGCTGCGCGAGCGCATGAGCGCGCTGCTGGCGGCGGACGACGAGGGTTCGCAAGGCTTCATCGTGCGCACCAACGCCGAAGACGCCAGCGACGCCGAGCTGGCCGAAGACATCGCCTACCTGCGCAAGACCTGGCGCGCCATTCAGCAGCGCGCCCATGTCACCAGCCCCAGCGCGCTCATCTATCAGGAGCTCAGCCTGGCACAGCGCGTGCTGCGCGATCTGGTGAGCGATGCCACGCGCAGCGTGCAGATCGACTCGCGCGAAAACTTCGATCTGCTGCTGGCCTTCGCCGCCGACTACATGCCCCGCGTGAGCAACCGCCTGCAGCTCTACCGCGGCGAGCGCCCGCTGTTCGAGACCGCGAATGTGGACGAGGAGATCGAGCGCGCACTGGGACGGCGGGTGGATCTCAAATCCGGCGGCTACCTCATCATCGACCAGACCGAGGCCATGACCACCATCGACGTCAACACCGGCGGCTTCGTGGGCGCGCGCAACTTCGACGACACCATCTACCGCACCAATCTGGAGTCTGCGCAGGCCATCGCCCGCCAGCTGCGGCTGCGCAATCTGGGCGGCATCATCATCATCGACTTCATCGACATGCATAACCTCCAGCACCGCGCCGCCGTGCTGGACGAACTGCGCAAATCACTCGCGCGCGACAAGGTGAAAGTCACCATCAGCGGGTTTTCGCAGCTCGGCCTGGTGGAACTCACCCGCAAACGCACCCGCGACTCCCTGGCCCACAAACTGCTCGAACCCTGCCCCACCTGCGGCGGCATCGGCCAGGTGAAAACGGCGCGCACCGTGTGCTATGAAATCCTGCGCGAAATCCTGCGCGAAGCCAAACAGTTCAACCCGCGCGAGTTCCGCATCGTCGGCGCCGCCGACGTCATCGACCTGTTTCTCGAAGAAGAAAGCCAGCACCTGGCCTCACTGTCTGACTTCATCGGCAAACCCGTCTCGCTCCAGGTCGAGCCCGTGTTCTCGCAACAGCAGTACGACATCGTGCTGACTTGAAACCACACGGCCGGATTGGCGCCGGCTATGCATGGCAGAGCGTGTTTGGGGAGAGGAATCAAACCCTTCACGCGGCTACCGCGCCGAAAGCATGTCACATCAAATGCAACAAATCCGCCAGAATGTAACCATAAAGCGCGCTGACTGGCCCGCGGTTGAAGCAATGCCGATGCCTTCATTTGCAGCTCATCACAAAAACTCTCGTTAAATCACCGCCGCCGAGCGATCAAAGTTTATCCGCAACGCATTGAAATATCTTATATATAACAAATAAATTAGTAAATTAAATAATTGAATAATTATATTGTTATATGTAATGCGCAGCATTTGACACAAAATAAATTCATATAGGTAACAAGAAAAATCAATTTGTTGAGAGTTGCAATCTCCATTGAAATCCGCCTCGCTGAAGTCCATCAGCCAAGAACCGCGCAGCACGCTGCCGGAACTCAAAATAGAACAAGGAGGGGATTGCATGAAAAATCGCATCGTGGCAGCTATTTTCATAGGGGCATGCTGTCAAATCGCACAAGCCAAGGAGGGCGTCCAGCTCTACGGCGTCATCGACATGGGCATCGAAAGGCTGACCTACGACAACACCAGCCTGAACCGCCTCGGCTCTGGCGTGCAATCCACAGACCGGATCGGGATCCGCGGCACGGAAAATCTGGGTGGGGGTTTACAGACATTTTTTGATGTCGAAACCGGATTTTGCGGAAACGGCACCAATTCCTTTCCGGGCAGCCTCGTTTACAAAGGCGATGGCAGTGCCGTGGGATCGAGTTTTTGCTCGGGTGGGGGTTTCATGGGCCGACTCAGCGTGCTGGGATTGAAAAGCCACTATGGCGTTTTCAAGGCGGGCCGTTTTTATAGCTTGAATTACGACAACCTTGTCAAAATCGACCCGTTCATGACAGGGATGACGGGAGCCGTGAAAAATATCGACCCAGCGGGTTACAACTTTGTTCGTTTTTCTCAGGCTGTAAGCTATAAAACACCAAATTTTGGCGGACTGACAGGTGCCTTGCTGTACTCTTTTGGCGGGCAGCCCGGCGGTTTTTCAAAGGGACAGTCGTATGAACTGAATTTGGATTACAAGTCCAAAAAGTGGACGGCTGGATTCGATTATCTTAAAAGCAATCATCCGTACACTGCGGGAACGAAATTCAATCCTTATGTTGCCCTAGGGAAGGTCTGCACAACCCGTTTCAAAGCGCGAGCTGATGCGTCGCGTTCCATATGACGGAATTGGCATGGAAAATCGAGCAGATTTC
>JAFGXB010000248.1 GCA_016936875.1 Burkholderiaceae bacterium
CGCGCCCATTCTGCTGGCCATCTTCCGCTTCGGTCAGGGATTGGGGCTGGGTGGTGAATGGGGCGGCGCAGTGTTACTAGCCACCGAGAACGCCCCGCCGAGCAAGCGCGCCTGGTTTGGCATGTTCCCGCAACTGGGCGCGCCGATCGGCTTCATCCTCTCCAGCATCACCTTTTTACTGCTCACCACCCTGCTCAGCGAGCAGCAGTTCTTTGACTATGGCTGGCGCATCCCGTTTATCGCCAGCGCCCTGCTGGTCATCGTCGGTCTGTATGTGCGGCTGCAAATCAGCGAAACACCGGTGTTCCGCGAGGCCATGGAAAAGGAAAAGCGGGTGCACTTTCCCGCATCCACTGTCTTTCGCCACCACTGGAAGGCACTGATTCTCGGCACCGTCGTCGGTCTATCGGCCTTTGTGACCTTTTACCTGATGACTGTTTTCGCCTTGACCTATGGCACAGCCAAGACCGGCCTCGGCTATATCCGCGAAACCTTCCTCTTCGCCCAGCTCTTCGGCGTGTTGTTTTTCGCTATCACCATCCCCATCTCCAGCTTGCTGGCGGATAAACACGGTCGCCGATTCACGCTGATGTGGGTTTCTGCGGCCATTTTTCTGTTTGGTTTCGCACTGGCGCCGCTCTTCGGCGCGGGCAACCTGACTGGCGTGGTCGCGTTTCTGGCCATCGGCTTCGCCCTGATGGGGCTGACCTACGGCCCACTGGGTACGCTTCTGTCCGAACTGTTCCCCACCGCCGTGCGCTATACCGGCTCATCGCTGGCCTTCAACCTGTCGGGCATTTTTGGCGCAGCCCTCGCACCGTACATCGCCACTTGGCTGGCCAGCCACTACGGCTTGGCCTATGTCGGCTACTACCTGTCCGCGACGGCGGCGCTGACCTTGATCGGCTTGCTGCTCATGCAGGAGACCAAGGACAAAGCACTGCAGTAAGGATGCTGGCAAACGCAAAACACGTAAGCTACACTCGGGCGTGCCGTGGCAGTGCCCCTCCCTCCGCACTGCTTCGGTGCACCGTTAACGACACCCGCCGAGCATACTTCATTAATACAGGAGACCACGAAATGACCAGAACATTCCAAAAAAGCATCCTGGCCGCTGCGCTGCTTCAGACCATCGCAGCAAGCAGTGGCATTTGCAGGAGGGCCAGAAGGCTTTATTGCCCTGCCTCAAGTCGTGACACCACCCCTCAGCAATAACGCAGCGCCAATCGGGCCAAACCGCCCTCTTCTGGACAAGGTCGACGAAAAGAGCGCGTTCGTCCCCAATCGCATCATTCTTAAATTCAAAGATTCCAGCTGGGCACAGGGGTTCGTGTATGGAAAAGGCACTGCCAATCCTGCAATACGCGCCAACACGCTTCAACTCTCCGCCGAAAATCAGAATGCATTGAGTCAAGTCGGCGCACGCGTTGTGAAGGCCATGCCGGGCATGGGCGTCATGGTTGTGGAAATTGCGGAGCATAACAAGCGTTCGCTTGGTCGAGCCATTGAAACCCTATACCGCTCTGGCGCCATTGAGTACGCCCACCCGGACTTCATTGTCAAAACCCAGAAAACACCCAATGACACCGACTTTGGAGTCTTGTGGGGTCTGCACAACACGGGACAGACAGGCGGAGTTGCCGATGCGGATATTGATGCACCCGAAGCATGGAACAAGCGCATTGGTTCCAGGGGCAGCGTGGTCGTGGGTGTCATCGACTCTGGCGTGGACTACACCCACCCGGATTTAAAGCCCAATATGTGGGCGAATCCCGGCGAAATTCCGGGTAACGGTATTGACGACGAAGGCAATGGCTACATTGACGATGTGTACGGCATCGACGCATACAATGCTGATACCGACCCGATGGATGACAACGGACATGGCACGCATGTTTCCGGCACCATCGGCGCACGCGGCAACAACAACAGCCAGGTGGTTGGCGTCAACTGGACGGCTGACATCATGGCGCTGAAGTTCCTCGGTGCGAGCGGCTCCGGATCCACCTCAGACGCCATCACGCTCATCGACTACGCCATCGACACCAAAGCACGCTACGCCATGCCGCGCATGGTTCTGAACAACAGCTGGGGTGGCGGTGGCTTCAGCCCTGCGCTCGAAGCGGCCATTGCCGCCAGCCGGGATAACGGCATCCTCTTTGTCGCCGCCGCCGGTAACGACAATACAGATAACGATGTCTTCCCGCACTATCCATCCAGCTATGACGTTGACAACATTGTCAGCGTTGGCTCGACCGACGCCATGGATTACAGGTCATGGTTCTCGAATTATGGCTGCTCCAGCGTGGACATCTTCGCGCCCGGATCAGACATCTTGAGTACGGTTCCTGGAGGCGGCTTGGCATTGTACAGCGGCACCTCCATGGCCACACCGCATGTCGCTGGTGCGGCCGCACTGTTGTGGGCGCAGAATCCCTCATTCACTTGGCGCAATGTCAAGGCTGCCCTCATCAATGGTGCAGACATCAAACCGGCGCTCAATGAGCACTCTATCAATGGTTCCCGCCTGAATGTGAACAACTCCATGACCAATAGCGTGGGCGCTGCGCCGTCCTTGTGGGCTGTTAGCCCGGCTGTTGCCGGCCCGGGGGAAGATGTCATCATCAAGGGCAACCGCTTTGGCACCAGCGCGGGCAGTGTGCTCATCCGAGGCGTATCCGTCCCGATCAAGAAGTGGACCAACACGGCCATTACGGTCACGCTCCCGAGCGATATGAACTATGGCGCAGGCAAGGTCATCGTCACCGATGCAACAGGCATCGCAACCAAGGGCGCGTGCTTCCAGGTCTCCTCACAAGCCAAGGCGGTTGATGCCACCTTGATTCCGCGCGCCTGGCACGCAGGAGCCAAGGTCGGCAATGACTACTGGATCTTCGGTGGTGAAACGCATTGGGGCGCCACAGCACTGGTTGAGCTTTACACCCCCGGCACGGGCAAGAAA
>JAFGXB010000249.1 GCA_016936875.1 Burkholderiaceae bacterium
TAGCGGCACCCGTTTGTTCATGCGCATTACCCCGCTGCAGGAGCACGCCGCACCCCCAGTGCGCTGGAGCGCCACGCGGTCATTGGCGCCATGGCTGCTGACGGCCTTGGGCGTTGCCATGGTGTTGGCGGCCGGCCCCTTGACCACGGCAGCGGCTGCCATCGCCGGTCAAATCGTGCAGCCTCAGTCCTACATTCGGGCGGTGCTGGGAGGTGGAACGTGATGCGTCGGCTGTTTCCTCATCCCCTGCTCAGTGCAACCCTGCTGCTGCTGTGGCTGCTGCTGGTCAATGCCTTCACCGCGGGGCAAGTGGTGCTGGGGGGGCTGCTGGCTTGGGCCATTCCGCGGCTGACCAGCTCGTTCTGGCCGGAGGCTGTGCGCATACGCCATCCGCTGACCCTGCTGTATTTTGTGCTGCGGGTGCTGGGCGACATGGTGTCGGCCAGTTTCCAGGTGGCGGCGCTGATTCTCGGGCCACAGACGAAGTTGCGCCCTGCGTTCATCGCTTTGCCGCTGGCACTGCGAAACGACCTGGCCATCAGCTTGCTGGCAAATACCATTTCGCTGACCCCGGGGACGGTGTCGGCCTGGCTGTCTCCCGACCGACGGTTCCTGTGGGTGCATGCGTTGCATGCTCCCGATCCGCAGGACATCATCGTGCAGATCAAGCAGCGTTACGAAGCGCCACTGCTAAAGGTGTTTGAATCATGATGCAATGGGCCATCTATGCCGGTTTTGCCATGCTTGCCGTGGCGTTCGTTGTTTCCTTCATCCGCCTGCTGCGCGGCCCGGATGCCCCGGACCGTGTGCTGGCGCTGGACACGCTCTATATCAACACCGTGGCTTTGCTCATTTTGCTGGGTGTGCATCTGGGCAGCAGCATTTACTTCGAGGCCGCGCTGCTGATTGCGCTGGTTGGATTCATCTCCACCGTGGCGCTGAGCAAATATTTGCTGCGCGGCGATCTGTTCGAGTGAGGTCACCCTGATGGAATGGATCGTTGCTGGACTGATTCTGCTCGGGACGGCATTCGCCCTGATCGGCTCGCTGGGCCTGTTGCGCATGCGCGATTTTTATCAGCGATTGCACGGGCCGACCAAAATCACCACCTTTGGCCTCGGCTGCCTGTTGCTGGCCTCGGTGCTGTATTTCAGCGCGCGCGGACAGTTCGGCCTGCATGAAATTCTGGTCAGCCTGTTCCTGTTCATGACCGCCCCGGTCAGCGCGCATCTGCTGGCCAAGGCGGCGCTGCATCTGCGCCTGCGCAGCGTCGCGCCGCCACCGGAGTTAAACACCGAGCCGGAAAAAAGGGCTTGATGTGTCCAGGCTCAGGGTATTACGCTGAAAACTGCTTTGCCCAAGGCTCAAATGACCGACTCGACCTCACCCCAGCCCGGCCAGCGACTGCGACACATTGCGCAAAGCGTATTCAGGTCGTGGATCTTGCGTGGCGTTGTCGGGCTGTTCGTGTTTTACGTGGCCTTCGGCTACCTCGCCGTGGGGCCGCTGGCCGTGCACTACATCCCCAAGCTGGCGCAATCGCAACTCGATAGCCGCGCCACCGTGGGCAAGGTGTCTTTCGATCCGCTGCGGCTCGATCTGACGGTGGATCAACTGCAGCTCAGCACGCCACAGGGCGTGCCGCTGGCGGGGTTTGGCAAGCTGTTCGTCGATCTGGCGCCGGCTGGCCTGTTTCGCTGGGCCTGGACGTTTCATCTCATCCGCATCGACCAGCCGCAGGCGAACGTGGCCATAGCCAAGGGCGGCGCGATGAACTGGGATGCCCTGGTGCGCGCCCTGCAGCGTGGCCCCAAGCCGGCCAAGCCGTCGGACACCATTCCGCGCGTGGTGATCGAACACTTGCAGATCAGTGACGGCACGGTGCGCTACGCCGATGCCAACCGCGACCATCCCTACGCCACCCGACTGACGCCGCTGAGCGTCCAGATCAACGATCTGTCCACCCTGCCCAAGGCGCGCGGGCAGTACGCCATCAGTCTGGTGTTGCCCGAGCAGAACGCCACGCTGCGGTGGAAGGGCTATGTGGGCGTCAACCCGCTGGTGTCTGGCGGTCAGGCGGATCTCACCGGGCTGCGTCTGGCCGCCGCCGCGCGGGCCGTGCCCAATCTGTCCAGAACCCTGCAGATCGCCTCCGGCACAGCGTCCATTCGCGCCGCCTACAGCGCGGTGCTGGGCACTGACGGCCTGCAATGGGCAGTGAACGATCTGGCTGCAACCATTCAGACCTTCAACGCGCAGGCGGCGGGGGGCGATGTGCAGTGGCAAACCCTCCAACTGAACGGGGCGAAGATCGACGGCGCGGCACAGACCGCGTCGATGCAGACGCTGGCGCTGAGCGGGCTGAACGCCGCTTCGGGCGTCAACCGCATGGCGCTGCAAACGGCGCAACTGCAGGGCGCGCAACTCAACTGGGGCACGCAGCAGGCGGGCTTCGGGCCGTTGCGCGTGCAAGACCTCAACGGGCAGATCGGCCAGGCAGGTGTGCAGGCGGCCAGCCTGCAGACGCAGCCTGGCACGGTCGATCTGGCCCGGCAGACCCTTCAACTCCCGCAGATGACGCTGCAGGACACCCGACTGCAAGCCTTGCAGGGCCAAGGGCCGACCTGGCTGTCCCTGCCCACGCTGCAGGTCGATGCGGTGCAGGCCGATGGAGCGCAGCACCGCGTTCAGCTCGGCGCCGTCCAGCTCGATGCCGCCAGCGTGCAGCTCAAGCGCCTGGCGAACGGGCAGATCGATCTGCTGCAGGCTCTCAGCGCCCCCAGGGTCGGCTCGCCGACCCGCCCCCCGTTGGGGTCAGGGGAACCTGGGGTGGCCCGGCGTTCCCTTGAGAGCGCCGGAGCGTCCAGCAGTGCGAAACCCGCAGCGCAGCTCGTCGCTGCGGCCAAGGCGCCAGCCCA
>JAFGXB010000250.1 GCA_016936875.1 Burkholderiaceae bacterium
CGCACATCCCTGGTGCCATTCCCGCGCCGTATGCCGACTGGCGCGGCCCGGCGCGCAACCCTGGCGCGCTGTTGCCGCTGGCGCAATTCACCGCCCTGGTGCGCGGTCTCGGAATCGACGTGCAAACGCCGGTCGTCCTTGTGGCGACCGGCAACGATGCCAGCGACTTTGGCGCCCCCGCGCGTGTGTACTGGACATTGAAGTGGCTGGGGTTCAAGCAGCTCGCCATCCTCAACGGCGGCATGACCGCGTGGCGCGCAGCCGCCCTGCCACTGACGCGCCACGCCACTGTCGTCACGCCCAGCCAGTTCACCCCGCAGCGCGATCACGCCGTGCTCGCCACCCGCGCAACGGTCGAGCAGGATGTGCACTCCCCCGACGTGCTGCTGCTCGACGCCCGGCCAGCGGCGTTCTATCTGGGGCGCGAGAAGGCACCGGCCGCGGCGCGGCCAGGCACCCTGCCCGGCGCGCTCGACTTTGACAACGCGCGCTGGTTCGCGCACGGCGGCGGCGCGTTGCCCGATGCCGCCGTGCTGCAAGGCATTGCCCGCAGTCTGCCGCAGCGGCCCGGTGCGCGCCAGATCGTCTCGTTCTGCAATACCGGCCACTGGGCGGCGACCAACTGGTTTGTGCTGTCCGAGGTGTTGCACCGCCCGAATGTGGCGCTCTATCCGGGCTCGATGGTGGACTGGTCGCAAGCTGGAGCGCCCATGGCGCATGTTCCCACCCGGCTGCAACAACTCTGGCAGCAACTGGAGCAGACATGGCAAGCACTCTGAGCGCCCCCAGGGTCGGCTCGCCGACCCGCCCCCCGTGGGGGTCAAGGAAACTTGGGGCGGCCCTGCGTTTCCTTGAGAACCCCAGCGCCCCACGCGGCCCCGCAACCTCCGCCCCGGTCAGCAGCCGCCTCACCGCGGGCGCACTCGCCGTCTGCGGCCTGGCGGGGTTTGCCGCCATCACCTGGCTGGTTGGCTGGCGGCAGGGCTTGCTGTGGCTCATCGGTCTGGGCTACGGCGTGCTGCTCGCCGCGGCCGCCTTCGGCTTCACCACAGGCTGGCGGATGTGGATCACGCGACGCGACCCAAAAGGCCTGTGGGCGCAGTTCGCTGGCATTGCGGTGGCCATGCTGCTGAGCGTGCCGCTGCTGGCCGCACACCCCGAGCTGGACGGCGCGGACGGTCCGCTGTCCATCAGCCTGCTGGTCGGCGCGTTCGTGTTCGGCGCCGCCATGCAGGTGGCGGACGGCTGCGGTTCCGGCACGCTGTACAAGGCCGGGCTGGGCCACCCGGTCAGCCTGGCGGTGCTGCCCGCCTTCGTGTTCGGCAGTTTTCTGGGGGCGGCGCAGCTTCCGGCCTGGCTGGCGCTGGGCGCGTTACCGCCGGTCAATCTGGTGCATGCGCTTGGCGCCGGATGGACGCTGGCCGTGCAGCTCGCCGCGCTGGCGTTTTTGGCCGCCGCGCTCTGGCGGTGGCGCGGGCCGGGGCCGTCGCGCTGGAAAGGGTCTGCCGTGTGGTGGGCGGCCATCGGGCTGGGGCTGCTTGCCACGGCCAATCTGGTGGTGGCCGGACAGCCCTGGGGCATCGTCTACGGCCTGGGGCTGTGGGGCGCGAAAATTGTGCAGGCGCTGGGCATCGACCTGAGCCACAACGCCTTCTGGGGCCTGCCTGCACAGCAGGCGCAGCTGCATGCCAGCGTGCTGGCTGACAACACCAGCGTCACCGATCTGGGTCTGCTGCTGGGGGCGCTCATTGCCGCAAGCTGGAAAGGAAAAACCAGCCCGGCGGTGTCGCTTCCCCCACGGCAATGGCTGGCGTCGATTCTTGCCGGACTGCTGCTGGGCTATAGCTCGCGGCTGGCGTTCGGCTGCAATGTGGGCGCGTATTTCTCCGGCATCGCCACCGGCAGTCTGCACGGCTGGGTGTGGTTTGCCTGCGCATTCGCCGGCAGCTTGCTGGGCGTGCGCGTGCGCCACGGTTTAGGCCTGTCGGACTGAAAGGCCAAACGATGCGCAGCAAATTTCCGTGGGCCATCGCCCTGTTCTGGGCCGTTGTGCTGGCGCTGCTCGTGCTGGACTGGCGCGCAGGCACACCGCACGACCGCTTTGCCGAACCGCCGCCGCTCGCGCTGGGCAATGGCCCGGCGGCGGACGCGGGTCACTGCTCCTTGGCTCCCAGCTCGCGGTGACGCAGCAGCACGGTGTACTGGCTGCCAAATGCGCGGCTGAGCTGCTCGGAGAGAAACACCGAGCGATGTTGCCCGCCGGTGCAGCCAATGGCCACGCCCACATAGCTGCGATGATCCGCCGCCAGTTTGGGCAACCAGCGTTGCAGAAACCCGGCGATGTCGGCCTGCATCTGCAACACCTCGGGCTGGCGCAGCAGAAAAGCGGCCACGGGGGCGTCGCGGCCGGTGAGCGGGCGCAGCGCGGGGTCGTAGTGCGGGTTGGGCAGCATGCGCACGTCGAACACATAGTCGGCGTCGAGCGGCACGCCGCGCTTGAACGCGAACGACTCGAACAGCACCACCATCTGCGAGGCCTGCACCCGCACGGTCTGCTTGATCCAGTCGCGCAGATGGGCCGGCTTCATCTGGCTGGTGTCGAGGTGCAGACCAATTTCCGCGACCGGGCGCAGCAGTTCGCGCTCCAGTTCAATGGCCTCGATCAGCGCGTTGGCATAGCCCTCGCCGCGCGCCGCCGCGGGGTTGCCCGTTTGCTGCGCGGTGAGGCGGCTGGTGAGCGGATGGCGCCTGCGGGTTTCGGAAAACCGCTGCACCAGGGTGTCTGTGGCGCAGTCGAGGTAGAGAGCGTGCACCTCGCAGCAGGCGCGCAGTTCCTGCAGAAAGGCGGGCACGTCGGCCAGCGACTCGGCGCTGCGCGCATCCACCGCAACCGCCACACGCAACTGCCCCGAAGCGCGGGTCTGCTCGACCAGCGCGGTGATGAGCTGGGGCGGCAAATTGTCCACGCAGTAGTAGCCGGAGTCTTCCAGCGCCGCCAGCGCCACCGACTTGCCGGAGCCGGACAGCCCGGAAATCAGCACGAGCTGACGAGTGGAGCGCGGGTCTGCTGGCGAGACTTCAGGGGGTGATGGCTTGGGGTTCATGGCGGCTCCGTTGACACACGCTCAGCGCGTTTCGCAAGCCGCAAGCAATTCGCGTGCATGCTCCAACGCGGCGCTGCTTTGTGCGTTGCCTCCGAGCATACGGGCGATCTCGTGATGCCGTTGTGACGCGTCCAGCGCGTCGAGCAGGCTGGCGGTCTGCTGGCCGCTGCTGAGTTTGCGCACGGCGAAGTGCTGCTGCGCGCAGGCCGCAACCTGCGCAAGATGGGTGACGGCAAGCACTTGCCGGTCGCCGCCCAGCTTGCGCAGCAGCCGCCCCACGGTCTGCGCCACGGCGCCGCCGATGCCCGCGTCCACCTCGTCGAAAATGAGCGTGTCGGTGTCCTGCAAGGCACTGGTCGTCACGGCGACAGCCAGCGCGATGCGCGAGAGTTCCCCGCCGCTGGCCACCTTGCCCAGCGCACGCAGTTCGGCGCCGGGGTGCGCCGCCACCTGCAGTTCCACGGTTTCTGCGCCGCGGGCGCCGACCGCGTCGAGCGGCGTCAGCGCCACGTCGAAGCGCCCGCCGGGCATGCCGAGTTCCTGCATGGCCGCCTGCACCGCCTTGGCGAGTTGCTGCGCCGCCTTGCGCCGCTTGGCGCTGAGTTTGGCGGCGGCTTGTTGCAGCGCCGTCTGCGCGGTTTGCTCGGCCTGCTCCAGCGCGGGCAGATCGGCGCTGCGGTCGAGTAGGGCCAGTTTGTCGCGCAGGGTGGCGTGGGTTTGCGGCAGATCGGCCGGCGGCACACGGTGTTTGCGCGCCAGACGCATCCAGTCGGCCAGCCGCGCGTCCAGTTCCGCAAGGCGCTGCGGATCGGCTTCGGTGCGCTCGGCCAGACGGTGCAGATCGTGGCTGAGATCGCGCAGGCTGGTATGCGCCGATTCGATTTGCAGCACCAGTGGCTGCAGGCTGCCGTCCACCAGCGCAGCCTGCTCCAGCGCCTGCTGCGCCTGCACCAGCAGCGACAGGGCGCTGATCTCCTCGCCATCGAGCGCGCTTTGCACCGTGGCAAAGTCTTCGAGCAAGCTGCTGACATGCGCCAGGCGCTTGTGTTCGGCTTCCAGCGTGCCCCATTCCCCCTCGGCGGGGCGCAGGCGGTCGAGTTCCTCGCACAGCCATTGCAGGCGCTCGCGTTCCTCGGCCAGCGCGCCGGCGTCGTGCCGCGCTTGCTGCAAGGCCTGCTGCGCCGTGCGCCACTGCGCCCAGGCCTGCGCCACGGCCTGCGCCTCGTTTTGCGCACTGGCGTAGCCATCGAGCAGACTGGTGACGACCTCGCGCCGCACCAACCCTTGATGGGCGTGCTGGCCGTGAATGTCCACCAGCATTTCACCAGCGGCCTTGAGCTGCGCGGCGGTGGCGGGGCTGCCGTTGACAAAGCCGCGCGACTTGCCCTGCGCGTCAATCACCCGGCGCAGCAGCACACTGCCGCCCTCTGCGGCAAACCCCTGCGCGTCCAGCCACGCGGCCAGGGGCGGAGTGAGGCTGAACTCGGCGCTGATTTCTGCGCGCGGCGCGCCCGTGCGCACCACGCCGCTGTCGGCGCGCTCGCCCAGGGCGAGCTTGAGCGCGTCGATCAGGATGGACTTGCCCGCCCCCGTCTCGCCGGTGAGCACGGTGAAGCCTCCGGCCAGATCGACGTTGAGCTCGGGGACGATGACAAAATCGCGCAAATGCAGGTGCAGCAGCATGGCTCAGCGTGTGAGGAACGATTGAACCCGGATTGTTGCCGAGGACAGGAGTGATGACATGGCGAACCAAACCTCCCCCTCCCAACCTCCCCCACCATGTGGGGGAGGAGCGTTCACTCCCTCCCCAGACGTGGGGAGGGTCGGGGTGGGGATGGGGTGAGCCCCGCTCATGCGCAGGCAAGACTCAAGACTCATCGGGAATTTCATGCCAGTGCAGTTTTTTGCGCAAGGTGGAAAAGTAGCTCCACCCCGGCGGATGCAGAAACACGCAGCGATAGGGCGCCAGCCCCACGCGGATGCGGTCGCCGCCGATCAGTTCGGCATAGCTCTGCATGTCGAAGTTCACGCTCACGTCGCGCGGGGTGACCACCTCGATCACGATCTCGGCGTCGCCCGGCAGCACGATCGGGCGGTTCGACAGCGTATGTGGCGCAATCGGCACCAGCACCACGCCGTCCACGCTGGGATGCAAAATCGGGCCGTAAGCCGACAGCGCATATGCCGTGGAGCCGGTAGGCGTGGCAACAATCAGCCCATCGGCCCGCTGCACATACATGAAGCGGCCATCCACCTCCACCTTCAGCTCCACCAGCCCCGACGCCCCGTTGCGGTTGACCACCACGTCATTCACCGCAATGGCGTTGAAAATGGTTTGCCCCGCGCGCTCCACCGCGCCGCTGAGCATGGCACGTTCCTCACGCTCAAAGTCGCCCGCCAGCAGGCCGTCAACCGCCTCTTCCCAGGCGCTGCTGGCGATGTCGGTCATGAAGCCCAGCCGCCCCGCGTTGATCCCCACCAGCGGCACGTTCAACGGCGCCAGCCGCCGGGCCGCGCCCAGCATGGTGCCGTCGCCGCCAAGCACCACGGCGGCCCAGCCGCCCTGCGCCGTGCGCTCGGCCAATTCGGTGCTGCGCATCACTGGATACGGCAACTCGGTGTGCTGCGCGGTCAGCTCGCCCACCCACACCTCGGCGCCAGCGCGGCTCAGGCGCGCGGCAATGTCGCCAAGCAGGCGCTGCGCCTGGGGCGCCTGATACTTGCCAATCAGCAAGACCTGCTGGAACACGGTACGGGACATGGAGCTTTGGGCGAAAAACCAGCGGGAAGAGCCCGCCACAGCAGCAAATTACAGCACAGCGGCATGATTGCGGCCGCCGCGCGCCGCTAAGCGCCGTGGCGTCCCTAAAATTGCGTCATGGACGAACGCTCCCGCCTGCTGCTCAAAACCCTGATCGAACACTACATCGCTGACGGCCAGCCGGTGGGCTCTCGCACGCTCTCAAGGGCGTCCGGGCTGGAGTTGTCTGCGGCCACCATCCGCAATGTCATGGCCGATCTGGAAGACCTGGGGCTGATCACCAGCCCGCACACCTCGGCCGGGCGCATTCCCACCCCGCGCGGCTACCGCGTGTTTGTGGACGCCATGCTCACCGCCCACCCCCAAACCCAGGCCGATGTGCTGCAGCACACCTTGCAGCAACACATCAACACCGCACCGCCGCAGCAAGTCATGGCGCGCGCGGCGCAGCTCATGTCCAGCCTGTCGCAATTCGTTGGTGTGGTGCTGGCGCCGCAACGCAGCGGCGCGTTCCGGCATATCGAATTTCTGCGCCTGGCCGAGCACCGCATTCTGCTCATCATCGTCAGCCCGGAAGGCGATGTGCAAAACCGCATGCTGCACTGGCCGCACGCGCTGAGCGAGAGCGAGCTCAACACCGCGACCAATTACCTCAACGCGCATTTTTCCGGCCTGAGTTTCGAGCAGGTGGCGCAAAAACTCAGCAATGAAGTCGAGCATTTGCGCGCCGAACTCGTTGCCCTCATGCAGGCCGGCGTGGAAGTGGGCAGCCAGGCACTGAGCCAGACGCAAGACCAGGTGGTCATCGCCGGGCAGCAGCAACTCCTTGGCGTGGGCGATCTGGCCGGCAATATCGGCAAACTGCGGCAACTGTTCGATCTGTTCGAGCAAAAAGCCCAGTTGCTCAAACTGATGGACGCCTCCGCCCGGGCCGATGGCGTGCGCATCTACATCGGCGGCGAGAGCGAAGCCGTGCCGTTCGAGGAGCTTTCTGTCATCACCGCGCCCTACGCAGCCGACGGTACCGTCGTCGGCACCCTGGGCGTCATCGGCCCCACCCGCATGGCCTACGACCGCATGATCCAGATCGTGGACATTACCTCCAAACTCGTCGGCAATGCGCTGAGCCAGCGGTAAGACGGATCGGCCCGAGCCAGCGGGCCAGTTTGCGCTTCACCGCACCAGCAGCACCGGCACCGTGGTGGACGCCACCACCTTGCTCGCCACCGAGCCCATGACAAAGCCCTTCAGTGCAGAGTGCCCGTGCGTGCCCATGATGAGCAGATCGGGCTGCAAGCGTTTGACCTCGGCCGCAATCTGCTCGGCCGGGTCGCCCACCGCATGCATCGACGTGAAAGCCAGACTCGCCTCACGCAACACGGCTTCGGCGGGCGCCAGCGCCTGCGCACTGACATCGCGGTAGTAGTCGTCGAGCGTTTCCTTGCTCAGTTGCGCCCGCGCCAGCGGCGTGCCGATGGGCAGCGCCACGGTCAACAACGTAATGCTTGGCGGCGCAGCGAACTGCCGCGCCTGCGCTACCAACACCTGCGCTGCGCGCTCGGTGTAAGTTGAACCATCAACGGAAAGAACGATGTGCATAGCAAGCTCCCTGTGCGGGCATTATGCCTGCCGATCCTCGTCCACCCTCCGGCTCTTCCAGAGAAGTGCAGACGAAAAAAAGCCGCCCGAAGGCGGCTTCTAAAACAGTTTGAATCAGCTTGGAGCCGAATCAGAACTTGTGGCGGATACCCAGGGCGAAACCGTTGGAGCCGGTGTTCGCCACGCCCGCGTTGGTGCTGGCATTGCTGTTGGCAACAATGGCAGCGCCATCGCTGTTGCTGATGTGCGAGTACGAACCATACAGGTTGGTACGCTTGGACAAGGAGTAGGTGTAACCGATGGCCGCTTGCTTGGCTTGCGGCGCAGCTGAGGGCGAGCCCATGTCGTTCTTGTACACGCTGTAGGAGGCCAGGATGGCGCCCGGGCCAACCGGCACAGTGGCGCCCAGCATCCACTGCTTCTGGCTGCCAGAGATGCTGTCCACCTTCAGGTTGGAGTACAAACCAACGACCTTGGCGATACCGAAGTCATAGCCACCGAAGATGTCATACATCTTGATCTTCGGCGAACCGGTCAGCGTGGACAACGCAACAAAGTTCTGACCGTTGCTGATCTGCGAGTAATCGACGCCAGCGGTGATCGGGCCGTTGTTGTAGTTACCGCTCAGCCATACTGCACGGCTGGTACTGCCTGCCGTGTTGATGGGGCC
>JAFGXB010000251.1 GCA_016936875.1 Burkholderiaceae bacterium
CGCGGCCTTTGCTGCGTCTCCTTGGAAGGCTGCGGCGTAGCGGTTGCGGTCGGCTCCCAGGCGCTGGGCCCAGTGGTCGAGTTCGTCGTTCACCCGGTCGATCCGCTGCGGCTTGCGAGCCGTCAGTAGTTCGAGCACGCCGCGCTGTGCGGCGCGGGCGCGGTCGTTGGCGGCGTGCACTTTCATGTCGGGCGTGACCGCGCGACAGCACGAGGCCGCGAGCACGCGCTCGCCTTCCACCTCCACCATGCAGGCGCGGCAGTTGCCGACAGGCTGGAGCGGGTCGCTGTGACACAGATGCGGAATCTCCACGCCGTGGCGCTCGGCCGCGGCCCAGATGGTTTCGCCGGCATGGGCGGTGAGGGGTTTGCCGTCAAGACTGAAGGCGATGGTGGGCGGGGTCATGTCCATCAGGTCACTCCTTGGCCGCGGTCACTTCGTGGGGGAAGTGACGCAGCACGCTATCGGTGGGGTTGGGCGCGGCCTGGCCGAGGCCGCAGATGGAGGCGTCGCGCATGAGTTGGCTCAGGGTGCTGATGTGCGCAGCGTCCCAGCGCGGGGGTGTCATGGCGGCCAGCAGTTGGTGTGTGCCTTCGCGGCAGGGGGTGCATTGACCGCAGCTTTCCTCGGCGAAAAAGCGCATGAGGTTGGCGGCGGCGGCGCTCGCGGTGTCGGTATGCGTGGCGCTGGTGCCCAGCACGATCACGGCCATCGAGCCGATGAAGCAGCCTTGGGCGTCGAGCGTGCCGAAATCCAGCGGCAGGTCGGCTTGTTCCGCATTGAGGATGCCGCCGGACGCGCCGCCGGGCAGCACGCCGTACAGCGTCCATCCCTCCGCCATGCCCCCGGCGAACTCGGTAATCAGTTCACGCGAGGTGATACCGGCAGGCGCCAGATACACGCCCGGCCTGGCCACGCGGCCCGACACGGTGAAGCGGCGCAGACCCTTGCGGCCGCGACGGCCTTGGGTGAACCAGTCCGAGCCCGCGAAGCGCGCCTCCCCACCGCCTGGCCGCCCCAAGGTGGGGAGCGCCCCCTCGGGGGGCAGCGAGGGCACAGCCTGAGCGTGTGGGCTCACCAGAGCCTCCCCACCGCCGGGCCGCCCCAAGGTGGGGAGCGCCCCCTCGGGGGGCAGCGAGGACGCAGTCTGAGCGTGGGGGCTCACCAAGTCCCGGACCCACCACAAGGTCTCGACGTTGTGCTCCAGCGTGGGTTTGCCGAACAGCCCGGCAATGGCGACGATGGGCGGCTTGAGCCGGGGCATGCCGCGCTTGCCTTCAATTGATTCGATCAGCGCGGACTCTTCACCGCAGATATAAGCACCCGCGCCGCGGCGCAGCGCCACTTGCGGCAGGCGGGCGCGCACGGCGGCATCGTCGCCCGGCGCGTCAGCCGCCGCGCCGCCAATGTCCACCCCGCCGTAGCGCAGCAGCCCGGCGTCGTGCAGCGCGAGCAACTCGCGGTGCAGCAGCGCGCCCTCAGCGGCGTATTCGTCGCGCAGGTAAATCCACACCCGGCCTGCGGCCACGGCCCAGGCGGCGATCAGAATGCCTTCGAGCATGCGGTGCGGTGTGGTGCGCAGCAGGTGGCCATCCTTGCAGGTGCCCACTTCGCCTTCGTCCGCATTCACCACCATGAGGCGCGGCCCCGGCTGCTGTGCCACGGTGCGCCATTTGCGCACGCTGGGGAACCCGGCGCCACCCAGGCCGCGCAGCTCGGCGTCTTCAATGCGCTGCATCACCGCCTCGGGGGTGATGCACCCGGCGCGGCAATCGGCCAGCAGGGCGTAGCCGCCGCCTGCACGGTAGGCGGCGAGGTCTTCGGCGGCGGCAGGCAGGTGCGGCGCGGTGCTGGCTTGCGGCAGTGCGGCCAGCACCGCATCCGCCGTTGCATGGCCCAGCGCATGGTGGCCCACGAGCACGCCCGGAGCCTGGGTGCACAAGCCCATGCAGGACGCGCCTTCCACCGCGACATCGCTGCCGCAACGCTGTTGCAGCTCTGCGAGCAGATCATCGGCCCCGGCCAGAGCGCAGCTCAGATTGGTGCAGACGCGCACCGTGGCCACAGGTGCCGCCTCGTCTTCGCGCAGCAGGCGGAAGTGGTGGTAGAAGCTGGCGACCTCATACACCTCGCTGGTGCTCAGGCGCAGCCATTCGGCCAGCGCCGCCAGATGCGAGGGACGCAGGCCGCGCTCGGCGTCGTTGAGGCGGTGCAGATGCTCCATCAGCAGGTCGGGTCGCGCGGCCAGATCGCCGCAGGCGGCCTGCACCGCAGCACGCGCTTCGGCACTGACCAGGCCACCGCGCGGGGTGTTGCGCATGAAGCGCAGCGGCTGCGGCCGCGCTGCGCTGCGCTGGGTATCCACGGCAGGGGGAACGAGGGTGGGGGCGGAGGTGGACATGGTGTTGTCTCGTGACATCTGGGGTGCATCCTGAAAGCGACGAAGCCGACAAAAGTCGGCTTCGTCGCGGACCGACCGGAGGGGACTGAAGGATCAGTCCGTCTCCTTGAAACATAGCTTGCTATCAGAACAGCACAGCCGCTTTTTGCAAGGCGATGTAAACGCCAATCAAGAAGGGAATGCCCACCGCGGCCCAGGCCAGCACGCCGACGATGCCGAAGCCGCCACGCGCGGCGTGCTCGGCATCACCCGCGATGCGGTCTTCATGTTTGAGTGCGCGTTCGTGGGCAAGTTCTTCCGGCGTCATGCGGTACTTGGCGGCCACAGGTCGCACCAGCAGATTGAGAATGAAGCCCACCAGCAGCAGACCGGCCAGGATGTAGAGCGTGCGGTCATACACCAGGTTTTTGGCGACGCCGGCATCCATCTGGGTCTGGCGGATGGCGGCGATGAGGAAGGGCCCGGCCACTCCGGCGACCGACCACGCGGTGAGCAGACGGCCATGAATGGCGCCGACCATCTGGGTGCCGAACAGGTCGGCCAGGTAAGCCGGCACGGTGGCAAAGCCGCCGCCGTACATGGTCATGATGACGCAGACCACAATGATGAACAGCCCGGCTGCGCCGCTATGTCCCAGGGCAGGCAGGCTGGCATACAGGGCCACGCCCAGCGCGAAGAACACGGCGTAAGTTGCCTTGCGGCCGATGTAGTCGGACAAGGCGGCCCAGAACAAACGCCCGCCGCTGTTGAACAGGCTGATGAGGCCCACCAGGCCACCGGCGGCGGCAACGAGTGCGGCCTTCTGCGCGGCGTCGAGTGCGGTGGCGCCGTCCAGACCAATGAGCTTGCCGCCAAAGACGTCCTGCAACATGGGGCTGGCCATGGCGATCACACCAATGCCTGCGGTGACGTTCAGGCACAGAATCCACCACACCAGCCAGAACTGCGGCGTTTTCATGGCCTTGTTCAGATGGACTTCATGGTCGGTGATCATGGCGTTGTTGCCCTTGGCCTTGGGCGTCCAGCCCAGCGGCTTCCAACCGGTGGGCGGCACGCGAAAACCAAAGGCGCCGAGGGTCATCACCACCAGATACAGAATGCCCATGACGATCAGCGTGGGGGCCACGCCTTGCGAACTGGTCGCACTGAAATACTTCATCAGCGCCACGGCCAGCGGGGCGCCGATCATCGCGCCGCCGCCAAAGCCCATGATGGCGAAGCCCGTGGCCAGACCGCGGCGGTCCGGGAACCATTTGATGAGCGTAGACACCGGAGAGATATAGCCCAGCCCCAGGCCGATGCCCCCCAGCACCCCGGCTCCCAGAACCACCAGCCAGAGCTGATGGATGTAGACGCCAATGCCACCGAGCACCAGACCACCGCCCCAGCACAGCGCCGCAATGAAGGCCGCCTTGCGCGGGCCTGCGTGCTCCAGCCAGGCGCCCCAGATGGCCGCGGAAATGCCAAGGAAGGCAATGAACACCTCGAAAATATGCGTGACCGACGGCACTGTCCAGTTACAAGTCGTGGTGGTGAGATGTCCCCAGAAACCCATGCTGCCGCACACCGCTGGATTGGTGCCTTCAAGCAGCTTGCTCATGGGCAGCCAGAACACGGAGAAGCCGTAGGCCATGCCGATACACAGATGGATGGCCAGCGCGGCAGTGGGAACCAGCCAGCGGTTGAAACGCGGGCCGGCGACTGTGCGCTCCCGGTCGAGAATGCCGGGATTTGGCAACGGCGTGGTGATGGATGCGGACATGAATTCTCCAAGTGGTCTGTTGGTATGAATGATGTGGCAACCGCAAAATTTCAGCGGTGGCACCGCTTTATAGCGAAATATTTTGTAGAAACTTACCCGCGAATGTGAAAAACGCCCATCAAATTTTCTGAAAGGGCTGTTCGTTTTTTCTACAGACGGCCTGTTTCAGCCCCCGTCAGACGATGCACGGCGGCAATCAACACCTCCGCCATGACCGGGCGAGGTTCCCGCTGCAGAATGACCAATCCCGTCTGCCACGACACGGCTGGTTGCTCCAGGCGCACCACATGCAGGCAATGCGGCGTCCCGAGCACATCGAGCACGCTGCGCGGCAGGATGCAGCACCACATGCCGCTGGCGACATGCGACAGCATGCCGACGATGGAGTTGGTCTCCACTCCAGGGTTGGGCTGCAGACCCAGGCCGCTGAACACGCGGTTGATGGTCTTGCGGTTCTGCATGTCCGGCGTGAGCAAACAAAGTGGCAGCAACGCCGCCTCCGCCCAGGTGATCACTTCGCGCTGCGCCGCCGCGGTGTCGCGTCCTGCGATCAGCACATGCTGTTCGTGCCAGATGGGAACGAATTCCAGCCCCGGCCCCTCGCTGGATTCGGTGTAGACGATGCCGCCATCGATCTCGAAGGACTGCACACGCCGCAGGATGTCGTCGGTGTTGAGCGACAGGATTTCGAGGCTGAGTTGCGGATGACTTTTGACCAGAATGGCGGAGAGCGCGGCCACCACGGTGAGCGCGGTAGGAATCACCCCGAGCCGCAGTCGGCCGCGGATGCCCTCACCCAACTGACTCAGGTGCAGCCGCAAATCGTCTTCCACCGCTGCCATGCGGCGTGCAAAATCCAGCACGGCCAGGCCCTCGCTGGTGAAGCCGGAAAACGACTGCCCCCGCTCGACCAGCGCCACGCCCAGCGTGGCCTCCAGATCCCGGATGGCGGCAGACAGGGTGGACGGCGAGACATGGCAACGCGCGGCGGCTCGGCCAAAATGACGCTCCTGTGCCAGAGCCATGAGATAGCGGTATTTGCGAGACAGCATGACGACGTGCAACAGCAAGTTGGCGAGTGGCAAGACGCGCGCAGTATTGCACGCGATCTGGAGCATCAGAACGCGTCTTGCGCGCCACAAGTCTGAGTGATTGGCCTGACGTGTAAGTTGGGGCCCCTACAATTTCACTGCTTTTTGGCGTGCGATCAAAACAGTTCTCCGCTGTAAAAGCGCGTGCGGGGTATCCACAACAGGTTCGGGACGACAGATGACGGAACAACAGCAGGCAGGATCGGCCATGACTTCTCCCCCACAGGTCGATGTGCTGGTGATTGGCGGCGGCCCGGCCGGAACCACGGCAGCCACTTTATTGCACGCACGCGGATTTCGCGTGACCCTGGTGGAAAAGGAGCACCACCCCCGGTTCCATATTGGCGAGTCGCTGCTTCCTGCCAATCTGCCCCTGCTCGAAAAACTGGGCGTCGCCGATCAGGTCAAAGCCATTGCCATGGAAAAGTGGGGGGCCGAATTCGTCTCCCCCTGGCACGCGCAAAAAACCCAGATGTTCGAGTTCGCCGATGCCTGGGACAAGTCCATGCCCATGGCCTATCAGGTGCGGCGTTCCGAGTTTGATGAAATCCTCATTCGCAACACCGCGCGCAAGGGCGTGGAGGTGCTGGAAGGCTGCAAGGTGGACGACGTGCAGTTTCTGCCGGATGGACAGGGTGCCATTGTTGCCGCCGAGCATGACGACGGCGGCCGCTCGACCTGGCAAGCGCGTTATGTGGTGGACGCATCGGGCCGCGACACCTTTCTGGGCAGCCGCTTCAAGACCAAGGCGCGCAATCCCAAACACAACAGCGCCGCGCTCTTTGCCCACTTTAAGGGGGCGCAACGTCTGGATGGCAAGGCGCAGGGCAACATCACCATTTTCTGGTTTGATCATGGTTGGTTCTGGCTCATTCCACTGGCTGACGGCACCACCAGTGTGGGTGCGGTGGTGTGGCCGTATTACCTCAAGACCCGCGACAAGCCGCTGGACGCATTCTTTGCAGACACCATCGCCATGTCGCCAGAATTAAGCGCGCGGCTGGCAGACGCCACGCGGGTGACCGAGGTCGAGGCCACGGGAAACTTCTCCTACAGCTGCGGTCATACACACGGCCCGAACTACCTGCTGATCGGGGATGCCTACGCCTTCATCGACCCGGTGTTTTCCAGCGGGGTGATGCTGGCGATGCAAGGCGGCTTTTTTGCCGCCGACACGATTGAAACCTGCTTGCGTCAACCCGCGCGAGCGCCGCAGGCGCTGGCCCGCTTCGACCGCGAAATGCGGCGCGGCCCGCGCGAGTTCTCCTGGTTCATCTACCGCGTCAACCATCCCACCATGCGCGACATGTTCATGGGACCGCGCAACATCCTGCGGGTCAAGGAGGCCTTGCTGTCGGTGCTTGCGGGTGATATTTTTGGCAAAACCCCGATCTGGCCCTCCGTGCGCGTGCTGAAAGGCATTTTCTACGCGGCTTCAATCAAGCACTTTAGCCATAGCTGGAATGCGCGGGTGCAACGCAAACGCCAGATCCAGATTCACGATGGCCCCCAGTCCGAGGCCCGCCACGGCTGAGGCCGTCCCCGCTCATGCTGCAACTGCATCACCTGCCGACAGGCGCGCTGGACCGGGCTGCCTCTGATGTGCAAACGTCCTTGATTGGCGCAGCCTGTTTCGGTGCGCGCGTCGGCCTGGACGGCGGCGCGCCGCCTGACATCCACATTCCTCTGGCCTGCGTGCAGGTCGAGCCGCTGGCGGGAGAGCCCGCCTTGTGCGAGGCGTGGTCGACGCAAGGAGCATTGCAACAGGGGCAGCAGGGTCGCCTGCAGTGGTGTGGCAACGCCGATGTCCTGTTCGGCGTGGTGCAGGTGCAAGAGGAGTCGGCACAAGCGGAGTCGGCACAAGCCGAACACATTCCGCCGCTGCAAGACGCCGCCCGCGCGGCCTACGCCGATCTGTTCAGCGCCCTCGATGCGCTGGGCTACCCGCATCTGCTGCGGGTCTGGAACCATGTCTCCGACATCAATGGCGCCAGTGACGGCATGGAGCGCTACCGGCTGTTCAATATCGGCAGACAGGATGCCTTCCTCGCGCATGGACGCACCGTGGCTGGAATCAGTGTGCCGGCGGCCAGCGCTCTGGGGGCAGCGGTTGGCGCGCCGCTGCTGGTGTATTGCATTGCCGCGCGCCAGCCTGCCACGGCGATTGAAAATCCGCGGCAGCTCAGCGCCTATCACTATCCGCAAGACTACGGTCCGCGCAGCCCCACGTTTTCGCGCGCCAGCCTAGTGAGCTTCGGCACGCAGCGCCTGCTGTTTATCTCGGGTACCGCCAGCATCGTCGGGCATCGCACCCTGCACGCCGAGGACGTGGCGGAGCAGACGCGCGAAACCTTGCGCAATATCGGCGCCATCCTGCAGCAGGCGCAGAGCAGGGGCGCTGCTGGCATGTCCCTTGCTGATCTGTACTACAAGGTCTATGTGCGGCATGCTGCGGATTGGCCAGTGATCCGTGCCGAACTGCAACGTGCGGCAGGTACGGCAGCGCGTTACATCGCCTTGCAGGCCGACGTCTGCCGCATCGATCTGCTGGTGGAAATCGAGGCGACCGGCTTGCAGACCACGACACAGGACCCTTGCGCATGATGCATCGTTTGCTTGCCATGGTGGCCGCCATCCTGGCGTTATCCGCTCTGCCTGGAAGAGCCTCTGCAGAGTCAAAGCCCTTGTGGGAGTTCGGCATGGGCGTGGGCGGGGTGAGTTTCCCGGCCTATCCGGGGTCGGACGAGCAGCGCAACTATGTGGTGCCGGTGCCCTATTTTGTGTACCGCGGAAAAATCATCAAGGCCGACCGCAACGGCGTGCAGGCGCGTTTGTTCGATACGGATCGCATCGAGTCTTATGTGAGCCTGAGCGCCTCGCCGCCGGTCAATAGCACGTCGAATGGCGCACGCAGCGGCATGCCCGATCTCAAGCCGATGGTGGAGTTCGGACCGGCGCTGGACGTGCATCTGTGGCAGTCCGCCGCGCGCCGCATGCAGCTCGATTTCCGCATGCCGCTGCGCACCGCTTATACCGTGCAGACCCATCCCCATCAGGTCGGCTGGGTGCTGGCTCCGGTGCTCAATCTCGACATCGGCAACGTGGGCGGATTGCCGGACTGGAACCTCGGCATGCAAACCGGCCCGGTATTCGCTGACCGCCAGTACAACCAGACTTTCTACGGCGTGGACAGCGCCTATGCCACCGCCACCCGTCCCGCCTACACCGCACACGGTGGCTACTCAGGCAGCCAGTTCACCATTGGTCTGAGCAAACGCTTTCCCCAATTCTGGTTCGGTGCGTTTGCGCGATATGACAACCTCAAAGGGGCCGTGTTTGCCGATAGCCCGCTGATGCGACGCAACCAGAATCTGTCGTTCGGCTTCGGCATCGCCTGGATGCTCGGCCAATCGTCCCGGATGGTGGACAGTCATGAATGAGGACGTGATGACGCAAGACGCCGTGGCCGTCTCCTTGTTGCGCAGTGCCTGGGACATGACGCGGGTTTTTTTCGGCCTGGGTCTGCTGGGCGTCATGGGTCTGCTGTGGTCGCTGCTGGCGGTGCCGCTGTATTACCTGCTGCCGCGTCGGGCCGGGCTGGTGGTCGGGCGCTGGCTGATTCACACCGCGTTTCGGGTGTACCTGCGCACACTCTCCCTTATCGGCGCCTGCCGCTTCGACCTGTCGGCGCTCGACGCCCTGCGCGATCAGCCGCCGATGATCGTCGCACCCAATCATCCTTCGCTGATTGATGCCGTGCTGGTGATCTCGCGTCTGCCCGGTCTGGCCTGCATCATGAAATCCAGCATTGTCGACAACCCCTCGCTGGGAGCGGGCGCGCGGCTGGCGCGCTACATCCGCAACGATGCCCTGCGCAGCATGATTCATCTTGCCGTGGCCGATCTGCGCGCCGGCCACCACCTGTTGCTGTTTCCCGAGGGCACACGCAGCACCGCACGGCCCATCGGGCCCATTCGAGGCAGCGTCGCGCTCATTGCCAAGCAGGCGCAGGTGCCGGTGCAGACCGTGTTCATCGAAACCGACTCGCCCTTTCTCGCCAAAGGCTGGCCGCTGTTGCGCCGTCCGCAACTGCCCATCACCTATCGTGTGCGGCTGGGCAAGCGTTTCGATCCGCCAACCGATGCGCAGGCCTTCGTCACAGAGATCGACACCTATTTCCGCGAGGCATGGGCAGGTGCCACATTGCCCGAGCCGCTCGCAGCCAGCTCCCGTGATGACGGATCCACGGTTTGACGCAGGCGGGCCGCGCCCCAGCGCGACCCACCTCGTGCTCATCCCCAGCTACAACCCCGGCCCGGCGGTGTATGCCACGGTGCAGGCGGCGCGCGCGCAATGGGCGCCGGTCTGGGTGGTGGTCGATGGCAGCACGGACGGCACAGCGCAAGGGCTGCGCGACATGGCCGCCGCCGACCCGCAACTGCGCGTGTTCGTGCTGCCGCACAACAGCGGCAAGGGCGCCGCCGTGCTGCATGGGCTGGAGGCCGCCGCTGCCGCCGGTTTCAGCCACACGCTGACCATGGACTCCGACGGCCAGCATCCGGCCGAACGCATTCCCGACTTCATGGCCGCCTCGCTGCAAAATCCGCAAGCCATGGTGCTCGGCGTGCCGGTGTTCGACGCCAGCGCACCCAATCTGCGGGTGCAGGGGCGCAAGGTGTCCAACGCCTGGGCCAACCTGGAAACCTTGTGGGCCGGCATCGGCGATTCGCTGTATGGCTTTCGCATCTACCCGATCCATGCTCTACGTGCGGTGATGCGCCGCCAGCACTGGATGCGCCGCTTCGACTTCGATCCCGAAGCCGTGGTGCGACTGAGCTGGCGCGGGGTGCCCGCCATCAACCTGCCGGCTCCGGTGCGCTATCTGCGTGCCGAAGAAGGCGGCGTGTCGCACTTCAACTACCTGCGCGACAACCTGCTGCTGACCTGGATGCACACGCGGCTGTTCCTCGGCTTCGTCCTCCGTCTGCCGCTGCTGGTGTGGCGGCGCGTGCGCGCGCACTGAGATCAGGCCGCCCCGGCCTTGGCTGAGAGCTTGTGAACATTTCAGCCATGCCCGCTTTGCACGCCAAAACACCCCCGCTCTTCGTTGCAAATGCGCGCCATAGTCCAGGCTATGGCTGTGCTTTGCGCCTCGATCGGGAGGGTTTTGACGCGCCCTTCGGACATGCCCGAAAAATTCACAAGCTCTGAGCGCCCCCAGGGTCGGCTCGCCGACCCACCCCCCGTGGGGGTCAAGGACAC
>JAFGXB010000252.1 GCA_016936875.1 Burkholderiaceae bacterium
ACATCAGCGCCAGCTTTCCCGGCATCACCATCGGCATTGGCGCAGGCGCGCGCACCCACGGCCAGGTGCTGGTGCTGCACGACATGCTCGACATCACCCGCGGCCCCAAGCCACGCTTCGTGCGCAACTTCATGCAGGGTGCGCCCAGCATTCTGGAAGCCGTGCGCAGTTATGTGCACGCGGTGAAAACCGGCGCCTTCCCCGACGAAGCCCTGCACGGCTACACCGCCTGATGCCCATGCAGACCGTTCACACTCTGGCCGACCTGCGCGCGGCGCGGCGCACCCGAGCTGACTGGGCGCTGGTTCCCACCATGGGCAATCTGCATGCCGGCCATCTGGGTCTGATCGCCCGCGCCCGACAAGAGAACGTCCCGGTGGTGGCGAGCATCTTCGTCAACCGCCTGCAGTTCGGCCCGAACGAAGACTTCGACCGTTACCCCCGCACCCTGCCGCACGACGCCGAACTTCTGGCCGAGGTCGGCTGCGATCTGCTGTTCGCCCCCGACGAAGCCACGATGTACCCGCAGCCGCAGACCTTCCGCGTCCTGCCCGATCCGGCGATTGCCGACATTCTGGACGGCGCGGCGCGGCCTGGCCATTTCGAGGGCGTGGCCACGGTGGTGATGAAGCTGTTCCAGATGGTGCAGCCAACGCACGCCGTCTTCGGCAAAAAGGACTACCAGCAACTGCTGCTCATCCGCCGCATGGTTGCGCAGTTCGCACTGCCCCTCACCATCATCGGGCTCGACACGGTACGCGCCGCAGATGGCCTGGCACTGTCCTCGCGCAACGGCTATCTGACGCCAGAAGAGCGCGCGCAGGCACCGCAACTGCAGGCCGCGCTGCACGCGCTGGCGGCAGAGGCCCGCAGCGCCACCGCGCCGGAGCAGGTGCATCTGCTGGAGCAGCAGGCCATGGCGCGGCTGGACCAGCTCGGCTGGACGCCCGACTACCTCACCCTGCGCCGCCGCGCCGATCTCCAGCCCCCGACGGCGCAGGATCTGCACCAGGGCGTTCCGTGCGTGGCCCTGGCCGCCGCGCGCCTGGGCCGCACGCGGCTGATCGACAACCTGGAGTGCTGAAGCCACCATGCGACAAAGCGACGTTCTGATTCTCGGCGCCGGCCTGGCCGGTCTGTCCACGGCACTGCATCTGGCCGAACGCTTCAATGTCACCGTGCTGGCCAAGCGCACGCTCGACGTCTCCTCCAGCCAGTGGGCGCAGGGCGGCATTGCCGCGGTGCTGGCCGAGGGCGACAGCTTCGAGGAGCATGTGCACGACACCCTGGTTGCCGGAGCCATGCTGAACGATCTGCCGGCCACCCGTTTTGTCATCGAGCACGGCCCCGACGCCATTGCCTGGCTGCGCGAACAGGGCGTGCCGTTCGACACCGAAGGCGCCGCGCTGCATCTCACCCGCGAAGGCGGGCACAGCCAGCGCCGCATCGCCCATGTGGTGGACGCCACCGGCGCCGCCATCCAGACCACCCTGCTCGCCCGCGCCCGCGCCCATCCGCGCATCACCCTGCTCGAAAACCACGTTGCGGTCGACCTCATCACCGAACGCCATGTGGACAGCGCCAGGGCCGACCGCCGCTGCTGGGGCGCCTACGCGCTCGACACCGCCAGCGGGCGGGTGGACACCTTCGCCAGCGCGCACACCGTGCTGGCCACCGGCGGCGCGGGCAAGGTCTATCGCTACACCACCAACCCCGACACCGCCAGCGGCGACGGCCTGGCGATGGCCTGGCGCGCGGGCTGCCGGGTGGCCAATATGGAGTTCATCCAGTTCCACCCCACTTGCCTTTACCACCCCAAGGCCAAGAGCTTCCTCATCACCGAAGCCGTGCGCGGAGAGGGTGGCAAGCTGCTGCTGCCCGACGGCACACGCTTCATGCCAGCGCACGACCCGCGCGCCGAACTCGCCCCGCGCGACGTGGTGGCCCGCGCCATCGACTTCGAGATGAAAAAGCACGGCCTCGACTGCGTCCACCTCGACATCACCCACAAGGGCGACGCCTTCATCCGCCAGCACTTCCCCACCATCCACGCCCGCCTGCTCGAACTGGGCATCGACATGACGCGCGAGCCCATTCCCGTGGTGCCCGCAGTGCACTTCACCTGCGGCGGCGTGCTCACCGATCTCTCCGGCCGCACCGACCTGCCCGGCCTCTACGCCGCAGGCGAAGTGGCCTACACCGGCCTGCACGGCGCCAACCGCCTGGCGAGCAACTCCCTGCTGGAATGCGCCGTGTTCGGCAAGGCCGCCGCACTGGCCATCCGCGAGGCCGAGCAGCCCGAAGTGCCCACCCCGCGCCGCTGGGACGAAAGCCGGGTGAGCGACGCCGACGAGCTGGTCGTCATCACCCACAACTGGGACGAACTGCGCCTGCTGATGTGGAATTACGTTGGCATCGTGCGCACCGACAAACGCCTGGAGCGCGCCGCCCACCGCATCGCCATGCTGCAGGACGAGGTGGACGAGTTCTACGCCAACTTCCGCGTCACCCGCGACCTGCTGGAACTGCGCAATCTGCTGCAGGTCGCCGCCCTCATCGTGCGCTCCGCGC